>JAFVDR010000040.1 GCA_017476165.1 Treponema sp.
AAAAGTTTTAAAACTGAAGTTTTAAAACTTTTTTAGGGGTTTCTTATATTAGAACTGATACTTTATTCCTGCATTAAAGATGAGGTTTTGAAGCTCTAGTGTATCCATGTTATTTTTTAAATCTTCAAGTTTTCGATAGGAATTGTATATACCTTCAACACCTGCTTGTATAGTTAATTGCTTGTTTAAATGCAGATCAATGCTGGCAAAAAATTGAGGTTCAATAAATGCTGTTGAAACAAAATATGAAAAAGTTCGAATTCCTGCATTAATAGTGAGGAAATTTGCAAAGTTTTGAGAAATAAAGATGGATACAACTGGATACGCATTCCATTTCGGGGGATTGTGTGCATCTACAGCTAGATAACTTCCTTTTAATCCTGCACCGAAAAAGACTGTTAAACGTGTGTTGGAAGGCTTTAAGTTAAGGAAATAGGATGCTGCTGCAAACATGTTTTGTTCAAATGTTCCAATTTCAATGAATTTTATGTGATAATAGCCTTCAAGAGTCGAGCCAATTTGTATTGGATATTTTTTGAAATAGAGATCTTTAAGCCCTATGTTTCCCGTAAAGTCCGTCATGTCTTCTTGCATGCGCATGCCAGCATTCAGGAACCAGTTTTCCTCGTAGTGTCCTGCTGTCATTTCTGTTATCAATGTTCTCTTGCTGTTGTCTTTCCTGTCTGTCGAGACCTTTATGTTTGCTGAGACATAATTGTCAGGAACAATGTCATCTTCTTCTGCAACCAAAGATACGGTGCATAGCAAGAGAATGGGTATGATACATTTGCATTTATTTTTTACGTGAAACATTGACATTCTAAATTATACTAAGCATAGCATTTTTTGTCGAGTTATGATACTCTTTTTGCATGTTGATGAAGAGGAAATTTGATGCATTGATTTTGGACATTGACGGTACAATTTGGAATACGACAGGAATTGTTGCTGTTGCATGGAATAAAGCGATTGACATTTCTGGTTTTGATGCTCCTAAGGTTAACGCACAGATGCTTCAAAAGGAATTTGGCAAGACCATGGATGTCATTGCAAAAGATTTATGGCCTCAGTTAGATTGTTCCAAGCGAGATATTCTTATGTCTCATTGTTGTTCGGAAGAGCAGATTGCATTAAAGGAAAATGAACTTGACATTTGCTATCCAGGAGTTGTTGATACTGTAAAAAAAATTGCTGCAAGCGAAAACATCTATGTAGTAAGTAATTGTCAGAGTGGGTACATTGAATTGATGCTGGAAAAAACAGGTCTGACTGATTATGTAAAGGATTTTGAATGTTTTGGGCGGACAGGAAAAGGCAAGGCTGAGAATCTTCAGCTGCTTGTGACAAGGAACCAGATTCAGCATCCCGTCTATGTCGGAGACACTCAGGGGGACGCCGATGCCTGTACTCAAGCCGGTATACCATTCATCTGGGCTTCGTATGGATTTGGAACTGCTTCTCAGTATTATGAACGGTTGGAGACATTTTCCAACATAAGGAAATTCTTTGATTTCAATGAAGAGGGACTGTGAGATGGAACAAAATTCATTGTATAAACAATATTCATTGTATATATTTGACATGGGTGGAGTGGTTACAACAAGTGCTTTCATAGAAAAACAAATGAGTGAAACCCTGCATGTATCCGTGAATGACTTTCATGCATTTTCAGATGAGCTTCTTGCGCAGCTTTCTGATGGTGCAATTTCAACGAAAGAGTTCTGGAATTCCTTTTCCCAGCGTTCAGGCATAGCCGTTAAAACGGATTGGTGGCACTGGCTGTTTCATCCCGTTAGGAATGAACAGACGTGTGACATTGTACGTCGATTGAAAGCTTCAGGAAAAAGAGTTGTATGTGGAACGAATACCATCGATTCTCACTACAGGAATCACTGTGAGCGTGGCGATTATGAATTGTTTGATCAGACCTATGCATCTTTCCTGATGGGTGTGTCAAAACCAGATGTTGCATTTTGGAACATCATTCTTGCCGCAGAAAAAGTAAAGCCAGAAGATGCCGTCTTTGTTGATGATAAAAAAGAAAACTGTGAGGCTGCTGCAAGTCTGGGCATTCATGCAATTCAATTTACGACAGCCGAAGCCCTTGCTACGGCTCTAGAAATGCAATAAGCTCGCGTACATACTGATTTTCTATTTTTGCATGATTCATTAGGTCTCCAAAACTTGCATAGCGTTCAGGCTGGTCATACAGCCGACCGAGTGCTATGTAATCTTTTCCCGAATCATCTTTTCCATAAGTAAGGGTATACCGCTTTCCGTTTGCCAAAAATTCGTACTCTTTTTTTATGTCCACAATAAATTGAAATTCTTCCCGTGTCATTCCTTTCATTATGTATGAATTATTGCATTTCCGCAAGGAAAATGCTTTAATAAGGAACATGGGGGGCTTGATTTGCAGACAGAAACTTTTGCGACTAATAAAACTGTAACAGATCCACAGGTTCTGATAGATACATTCTTTAATACATATCTTGGCTATTATACCTCTGAAGAAGAATCAAAAATCCGCATGGCATGGGACTTTCTTATATCCCTTACAGGAGACTTGAACAGAAAGTGTGGACTGCCATACTATTTGCATCCAATGCGTGTCGCCTGTGTGCTGGCAGAAAGTCGTCTTAGCTGCGATACCATCATTGCAGGATTTTTTCATAACATTCTGGATGTTGACAATGAATGCCTTAAATTAATAGAAGAAAAATTTGGAAAGGATGTTGCAAATATTTGTAGCGGTACTGCTAAAATCACTAATTTAAACCTTCAGACATCTTCAATGCAGCAGTCCGATTCCATACGAAAAATGCTGTTTGCAATGGTTGATGACATTCGCATTATTCTCGTTAAGCTTGCCGATCGACTTGACCGCATGAGGAACTTGAAATCTGTTACCCCAGATGCTCAAAAAGCTGTTGCTGCCGAGGTCATTGAAATTTGGGCACCTCTGGCCGGACGTCTTGGCATGAAAGACGTAAAGAATGAAATGGAAGATTTAAGCTTGAAATATTCTAATCCAGAGGCATTTCAACAGATAAAGACCATTGTAGCCCAAAAAAAACAGGAACGGGATGTCTATCTTGCTTCGGCTGTAAAAAAAATCTATACGGCAACTGAAAAAATGGGTATACCTGTTACAATTTCAAGCCGTGCAAAACATTTTTACTCAATCTATCAGAAAATGCGGAAACGAAACAAAGAGCCGGGGGAACTGTATGATCTTTTGGCATTGCGCATCATTTGCCTTCAGGACAATGATTGCTACACGTTGGTAGGCATAGTCCACAGTTTGTGGAAACCTCTCGAAGGTCGATTTAAGGACTATATTGCAATGCCAAAGTCAAATGGTTACCAGTCCCTGCATACAACTGTATTGTGCGAGGGAAAGCCGCTTGAAATTCAAATTCGCACACAGGACATGCATAATGTTGCAGAACATGGAGTTGCTTCTCACTGGTTGTATAAAAAGGGTACAAACAAGGATACGGTGCGTGCAGAAGACCTGAGCATCATAAATCAGTTGCGGGAACTTCGCGACGAACACCTGAGTGATGAAAAGTTCTTTGAAGAGCTTAAAAACGAACTTTTGGGAGACGAAATTTATGTATTCACTCCAAGGGGAGACGTAAAGCAACTGCCTGCAGGTGCAAATGCCATTGACTTTGCATATTCGATTCACTCTGCAATCGGAGAAAAGATTGTTGGAGCAAAGGCTGATGGAAAAATTATTCCTCTTACCGCTCCGCTAAAAAATACTCAGATTGTAGAAATCCTTACAAATCCTCAGGCTCATCCTACTCAGGCTCAGCTCAAGGCCGTAAAAACAAGTAAGGCTCATCAAAAAATACATTCATGGCTTGTAGCCAACGATCCTACATTCATCGATAAGGAAGCCGTGGCAAAGCGCGAAGCTGAAATTGCAGCAAATATATTGCATTCCCAGCAGATTGCAGAGCAGCGGGCTGCAGAAGGAAGACACCGCAAGCAAAAGAAAAAAGAAAGCAGCTATACAGGACTCATCCGGATAGAAGATTCGACTAATTTCTTTGTTACCATTGCAAAGTGCTGTTGTCCTGAACCGGGCGATCCGATAGTAGGCTATGTAAGCCGCAACAGGGGCATTACCGTTCATTCTGCTAGTTGTCTTACATTTTTGCGGATTCCCGACATAGAGCACCGTACTGTTAAGGTTGAATGGGATATGGGCAAGGCTTCTGATAAAAAAAATCAGAAATCGGGAAAGGACGATTAGCCAGAGTGCCTGTCAGCTCTCTTGTACGTAAAAGACAATGACCTTTACATCACTGTAACATTTAAAATGAACGGCATTCAGAGTCTTGTCTTCATCTTTATGGCTTTTGAACCTGAATGGAATTTGTGCGTCCCTGTCACTGGTTTTCCAATTAAAGGTATGTTCCTCTCCGGGAAGCAATTTAAATTTGTTTGACTCTCTGTTGTCGGTCGTTAGAATTTCTATTTCTATGTAATCATATCCTTCTGCTCTGTTTTTGAAAGTCCAGCATGCTGATTGTTCCCTAGAGATGTCTTCAAAGGTGCATGAAGATAAAATTATGAGGATGACGGCAGAAATAAATGCCAAACAGAATGCAATTGTGCGTTTCATATTCTTACTCTTCGTTGAACTAGCGTTTTACTCCCAAAATGTCTCTGAGCTGACCTGAAAGGTCTTTATAGATATGTGTGTCTGAAAGCCCTGATTTACGAAAGATGTATTCAGTCATTTCTGCATTGTATTCACCGGCTTCTGCAATGAGTATGCCGTTTGGTGACAGGTGTTCAACAGCCTGAGGTACAAGATTTCGCATGATGCCAAGTCCGTCGTGTTCCCCTGTGGCGTTGCCCATGAAATCGATGTCTCCGTCCAGTGCAAGCAAAGGTTCGCTCCTGCCGTCAAGCAATAATTCCCGTGCTTCGATACCGGGAATGTACGGCGGATTTGTTACTATTATGTCAAACGTACCGTTTACCATCTGAAACAAGTTTGTCCGCACGAATTTTACTTTTGTCCTCTGTGCAGAAGACAAAAGCCGCTCTGCATTCTGTCGTGCAATGCTGAGCGCCTTGTCGCTTATGTCCGCCATTGTCAATGCGGGCAAGAATTCCTGCCTTACAAGATGCATGTCCGTGCACGCCTTCAGGATGCTCAATCCTACGCATCCGCTTCCTGTGCACATGTCGCAGATAGTAAGGATTCGTTCTTTATGCAGTGTCTTTTCTTTAATTGCTTCAAGGGCCTTTTCTACAAGCATTTCTGTGTCTGGCTTTGGGATAAGGACATCGGGCGTAACGAAAAAATCATAGCCGAAAAATTCTTTTGAGCCAGTAAGGTATGCCACAGGCAGACCAGTCTTGCGGGCTTGTATATATGAAGAAAATTGTTCTGCCTGTTCTGGAGCAACCGCTTCTTCGCCATGAAAGAGAATGTGCGTCTTGTCACATGCCAGTACATATTGCAGCAGGCAGTCAGCATCAAGCTCTGGAGAAGGACTTGATGCTGACAACGCTTGAATGCCGCTTGCACGGAGTTCTCGGATTGTCATTACTCGGATTGTCACTATGCTAAATCAGAAATGTCTTTGAATTGTTCTTCTTTTGCGTATACGTTCAAGGCATCCAACAGATTGTCCATGTTGCCCATCATGAAGCTTGGCAGATTGTGTACAGACATGTTGATTCTGTGGTCTGTAATTCTGTCCTGAGGAAAATTGTATGTCCTGATTTTTTCACTGCGGGCACCTGAACCAACCATGCTTTGCCGCGTCTTTGAACGTTCTGCCTGCTTTTTGCTTTCTTCAAGGTCAAAGAGTCGTGCGCGGAGCACCTGAAATGCTTTTGCCTTGTTTTTATGCTGAGATTTTTCGTCTTGCTGAATGACTACGATGCCTGTTGGAATGTGTGTAAGACGAACTGCAGAGTCCGTCGTGTTGACGCACTGTCCGCCTGGACCACCGGCACGCATGACATCTACGCGCACGTCTTCTGGCTTGATGACAATTTCCGTTTCGTCTGCTTCAGGCAAAACGGCAACTGTAGCCGTTGACGTCTGAAGTCTTCCCTGAGACTCTGTGGCTGGAACTCGCTGTACGCGGTGAACACCGCTTTCCCAACGAAGCGTTCCGTATACAAACTTGCCGCTGATGGAGGTAACGATTTTGTTGAATCCGCCTACCTCAGTTTCCTGCACTTCCATGCTTTCCGTTTTCCATCCCTTGCGTTCTGCAAGATGAATGTACATTTCCCACAAGTCACGCACAAACAGACTTGCTTCGTCTCCACCTGCAGCACTTCGGATTTCCAGGATGATGTTCTTTTCGTCAAGCGGGTCTGGCGGAATGAGCTTCAGCTTTATCTGCTCTTCAAGCTTGGGCTTTTGCTCTTCGTATTCTTTTAGTTCTTCGCGCGCAAGCTCCTTCATGTCATGGTCTTCTTCTTCGGTGATGAGCCGTGTGTCTTCTTCTATTCCGTTCAAAATCTTTTTGTACTGGGTATACAAATCCATAAGGTCGGAAAGATATTGGTTTTCACGCATGGTGTCTTTGTATTTAGTCTGGTCTTTAACTAAATCCGGGTCTGCTATAAGCTTTGACACCTCTTCAAAACGCTTTGAAAGGTCTTCAAGTTTCTTTATCAAGTCCATAATCTTCTATATTACCGATTTTCTTTCATGTATGCAATTACAGCCCCCTTTGAAAACACCTTCGCTGGCAAAACTTGCTGTGCATTCTTGTATGCTTCTGCACTTTATGGGTAAACCGTACTGTATCATACGGCAGTCATAAATAACAGAAGGTTATAAAAAAATAACATGCAGTTTTTGAATTCATTTTTCCTCTTGCCTATAATTGTAAATGTCCTGTACAATACATAAGGAGGTTTGAATGATTTTAAGAAAACAGGCTTGCAGTCTGATTTTTCTGATGGTGATGCTTTCCTTGCAGGCATGGCGGGCAAATGCCGTAACTTTGACTGTAGACGATGCCGTAGACCATGCCTTGGAAGGCAATTTGAGCATCAAGCAGAGCGACATTGCATTACGGACTTCCCAGCGAGCTAAAACTTTCTCATGGAATTCTGTTGCGCCTTCTGTTTCTGTAAATGCCCAAATTTCAAAATCCTTGCCAGCGACAGGCCTCTTAAAGAACGATGCTGACTATTCAAAAGATCCCACCATTTCAATTGGAGGAAGCGTAAACATGAAGCTGCACCCTTCCGTCGGAACGACCGTAAAGGGAGCTTCATTGAATTACGAAAAGCAGCAGCTCGACTATAACACTGCCGTAAGGACTGTTGAATTAAACGTTCGCGAAACCTTTTACGGAATCCTGTTTGAACAGGAAAACATATCCCTTCTTGAAAAGAATTTGGAAACTGCAAAGGAAATATATGGTTCCAACGTTACAAAATACAATAAAGGTCTTTTGCCCCGACTGGATGTCCTGAACAGCCAGCTGTCATATCAGAATGCAAAAACCTCCCTTGAAAGTGCAAAGGTAACGCTTGAAAATGACAAGTCTGTCTTCAAGCAGCTTTTGGGACTCGACCTGGACACCGACATTACCCTTGACGGTAGTCTGGATGACATCCTTTCCATTGATGACATTTCGATTGACGAGCTGTCAAATCATTCTTCGGAGGTTGCTTCCATAGAAAAGGAAATTCAGATTGCAAATAATAATCTTTTGGCGGCAAGGCTAAGTGCGTATGGGCCGACGCTTTCAGGAAGCTATTCGTACAACCTTAACAAAAGTCTGTCCGATGGTGCCGACTGGATGCACGGTGGAACGCTTTCTGTTGGCGTTTCAATTCCGCTGGACGGCTTTATGCCATGGTCAAGCGGGGTGCAAAGCATTGCAAACCAAAAGGACAACATAGAATCGCTAAAGCTGAAGCTTGAAAATGCAAAGCTGTCATTAAAAATCAACTGCCAGTCGTACATGAATAAAATCAATCAGCTGCAGTCTACAATCAGCCTGCGCCGGCAGAGCATAGACTATGCAAAGCAGTCCTACGACCTGACGCTTGATGCATACAACAATGGCAAAAAAGACATCCTGACGTTGCAAAATGCTTCGGACAGCCTGTTTCAGGCACGTGTCAACCTAAAGTCAGAGGCATACAGCCTCATAAAAGTTATTCTTGAATTGGAAAATACGATAGGAGTTCCGTTCGGTACGCTATCGAAAAAAGAACAACTCTAATAAAGGAAGATATATATGAAATTTGTAAAAGCTGTAATTGCAGTTTTGGTGTGTGCAGCACTGCTGTTTGCAACATATATGTATGTAAAAGGTTCAAATGATGCTGCCGGTCAGCCGTCACAAGGCAGCCATGGTAGTGCTCCGTCCCAAAATGGAGCCTCTGCAGGCAAGGGCAACGGAAGCCAAAAACAGTCGGACAGACAGTCAGGCAAACGTTCTGGTGATGGCGAAGATTCGCAAGGCAAAAAAGCACAGCAAGGAAAGGCTGCTTCGCAGACTAAATCTGCACAGCAGTCTGCCAATGTAACGAGCATCCGTTCACAGATTGCCGCCATTACGCCTTTGCAAGACTACATATTTACGACAGGCGAAATTGAGCCTCGTACTTCTGTAGACGTGTTCCCTGAAATCGGCGGCAAAATCAGGGATGTGTTTGTAAGTCTTGGCTCATTCGTAAAGAAAGGCGATTTGATTGCCAAGATAGACCCTTCTTCACCGGGAATGCAATATGCCCTTAATCCTGTACACGCCCCCATAAGCGGAACTGTTACAACCCTGCCCATAAAGCAGGGCATGACTGTTTCTACGGGAACAAAAATTGCAACGGTGGGCGATGTGGAACATCTTCAGCTTACGGCAAGCGTTCCTGAACGCTATGTTTCTTCGCTGCGGACAGGACTAAAGGCCGATGTTACGCTCGAAGCCTATCAGGACATTGTATTTGTTGCAACGGTCATTCGTGTGTCTCCTGTTGTGGATAGCACGAGCCGCACCAAAGAAGTTACGCTTGAATTTGATACGTCGGACATGCGCATCAATGCAGGCATGTTTGCAAAAGTAAAGCTGTATACGGATGTGTATGATGGAGCTGTTGTCATTCCGTCTGATGCCGTCATTGAAAAATCCAACAAGAAGTACATATATATAGTAAATTCTGACAATACCGTCAGCCAGCGAGAAGTTTCTGTAGGCAAATCTGTAGACAATGTGGTGCAGCTGCTTTCTGGCGTAAGCGAAGGCGAAAAGATGGTCATTGAAGGAATGCGCGTTTTGGGCGACGGCAGTGCTGTTAAGGATATAACTGCAAGCAGTTTAACTGCAAGCGGCCATGATGGGGTAGACAAATGATTAGCCGAAAAACTCTGGAACACCCCATTCTGACGCTTATAACCTTTGCCCTGCTCGGTATCCTTGGTGCATTTACCATAAGCAACATATCGCTCAGTTTGTTCCCCGATGTGGACATGCCCTACTTGATGGTTTCGGCATCCTATTCCAACGCAGGTCCTGAGACCGTTGAAAAATCGGTAACGACCATAATCGAAAATGCCCTTGTCAGTCTGAGCAACCTCAAAAGCATAACCTCTACATCCTCAGAGGGGGCGTGTACAGTTTCCCTGGAATTCAACTACGGGACGGACTTGGACATTGCTTCGAACGATGTCCGCGACAAGCTTGACCGTGTAACACGTTCCCTGCCGGACAATGTTACTCCTACAATCTTTAAGATGGATGCAGATTCTTCTCCTATCATGCGCATCGCAATCAGGGGAAACCGTTCCGCCGACGATTTGAAGATGCTCGCTGAAAACACTGTGTGCGACATCCTTGAACAAGCCGATGGTGTTGGTGAAGCGAGTGTAAACGGTGGACGGACAAAAATCGTACGCGTGGAACTGGAACAGAACAGGCTTCAGGCCTACGGACTCTCGCTCACCGCCGTATCGTCTTCGCTTGCCAAACAGAATCTGGAGCTGGGCGGTGGTACAATCACGGAAGGCAAAACGAATTACTCCATCCGCACCACCGGCGAATATACAAGCGTAGACGAAATAAACAATACCGTCATTAAGACGGTCAACGG
>JAFVDR010000041.1 GCA_017476165.1 Treponema sp.
CAGTCGGAAACCTCGCATCCCAAGTGTCGGCTGCCAGAATGAATGACAAGATACGCATCCTTGCCGTCATCCCTATCTACTTCAATGAAATGGTTTCCTCCGCCAAGAGTTCCTGCACCGAGTAGGGCGTGAGCAGTTCCGTCCGCATTTTTCCGCATGTGGCTCCAGCAGCGCAGTTGACTCATGTCAAAGTCCATCGCAAGACGATGGATTTCATTACGCTTTTCAAAGCCCGAAGGAACATGTTCCCGTATCACAGTATCAAGCTTTTGATATTCAGGGCGAACACCTGTAACCTTTGCTACAGTCATGCCACATCCAATGTCTATTCCGACAATTTCGGGAATGATTCGAGTACCGAGCGTCATGGAAAGACCTATAACGCACACCTTTCCGGGATGCACGTCCGGCATCACACGTATGGTACTGCCATAAGCTGAAACATCATTGCAAAGGTTCTGAATCTGATGAATGGCATAGCCATCAATGCCAGAACCTGTCGTAAATATGAGAGCATTGCTGAACTCACCAGCAACAGTCATTTCGTTCATAAGACTCCTTAGTTGAGAAAAAATAAAAATAGATGTAAGAAAATAAAATGGTAAACGAAGAGAAATGACCGTTCTGCTATGCGTAAATAAAGACGGTCAGTTCTCTTTTTGTCGCAAGGAATTGAACTGTATTTTTCATGGCTGACCTCCTATCAATAGGAATATATCCAGAGCCATGAATTTTGTCAAGAAGTCTAATAGAGAAACAGCATGAAAGCCGACATTAGTTTTCAGGAATAATCCTGTCTGCAATGACTTTAAGTCCTTTAAGCGTCAGGTCTTTGTCCACATCATCAAAAATGCTGGAAATGCGACTCAAAACAGAATTTAAGCCACCTGTTGCAATAACTTTTACAGTTTCAGGCTTATCTCCAGTACTGTGGAACAAATCTTTTTTCATTTCAGAAACCAAATACTCAACAAGACCTTTATAACCAAGTACCACACCGGACTGAATTGATTCAATTGTATTGATGCCCAAGCTTGAAGCAGGAGACTCCAACGGAACCTGCGGCAACTGAGCAGTATTCAAGAACAAGGACCGCATGGCCGTGCGGAGTCCCGGAGCGATGGAAACTCCCTGAATTGTTCCAGAGGAATCTGTCACCGTAAACGTCAGTGCCGTGCCAAAGTCTACAACAATGTTGGCACAATGGTACATATTCCAAGCACCCATAGCATCACAAATGAGGTCACTACCGATTTCCCCAGCAGAAGCACTGTTCATGCCAATGGGAAGCAGTCCGCGCTTCATAACATCGGATGTCATGACACATGGCTTGACGCCGCAGATTTTTTCCACTGCAAAGACAAAGGTTTCTGTAATGGACGGGACAACGGAACTGATTATGGCTCGCCGACATGTTTCAAGATTGATGTTCTCCTTGCCCGATAAAATCATCAGATGAGCTACATATTCGTCACTTGTTCGATTCGAATCCGTGGCAAGCCTCCACGAAGCCTTTACGGTGTCTCCCTCAAAAATGCTTACAACTATATTTGTATTGCCAATATCAACAGTAAAAAGCATCAATCCTCCTGCATTGTTGAAAAAAATTCACAACTGGTATATTATAGCCCTTATGAGCGATTTGATTCAACCAAAAATATTAAAAGGTTTTAGAGATTTTCTTCCACAAGACGAAATTCTTCGTTCTTCCCTAATAGAAAAGTTGACCAGTACCTATCGGGCATACGGTTTTGTTCCTATTGATACACCCGTTTTGGAATATACAGAAATTCTACTGCGAAAAAGCAATGGTGAAACAGAAAAGCAGGTGTTCCGATTTGAAGACAATGGAGGTCGCAATGTAGCAATGCGTTTTGACTTGACTGTTCCTTTTGCACGTTTTACTGCGGAACATCGCGAAGAACTGTATTTTCCTTTCAAGCGATACCATATTGCAAAAGTGTGGCGAGGCGAAAAACCTCAGGCTGGTCGCTACAGGGAATTTGTACAGTGCGACTTTGACACAGTCGGCAGCGATTCCGCATCGGCAGACTTTGAGATCCTCGCACTCATGAAGGCTGCCCTTAAAGAAATTGGTGTTGAAAAAGTAACAATCCACGTAAATCACCGTGGAATTTTCAACCGCTTTCTTGCAAACATCAATTGTCTAGACAAATCTGATGATGTACTGCGCATTGTAGACAAACTTGCAAAAGTCGGTCAGGACGAAGTTAAAAAGGAGCTGGCACAAGTAACAGGCAGTGCAGAATATGCAGACAAGATTCTTGACTACATC
>JAFVDR010000042.1 GCA_017476165.1 Treponema sp.
CAAAAATATCCGTCATATTCAACTTCTGTTTCCAGCTCATCAAGAGCCTCTGTTAATTCTTCCCAACCCATGCATGAATTCTAGCATATTTTTTTAATTTTAAACACTGCTTTCTTAAAAACTGATTTCCGTGTCCATCTATTGACATGATACATTCTATTTTGTATTATACTTAAACTCACGTTTTATTGAATTTTAATAGGTAGGTAAGAGATATGTCAAGAACATGTGATATCTGTGGAAAACATCCGATGCACGGTAATAAAGTTAGCAATTCATACAATCATACTCGCCGCACATGGAGACCAAATCTTCTTAAGATTAAGACAGAAATTGACGGTACAACAAGAACACTTCGCATCTGTACACAGTGTCTTAGAAGCGACTTCATTGTAAAGAAGATTAACGTAAGACCAGCAAACGCTGGAGCACCAAAAGCTGAATAACAGCATCTTGCTGTTTATGAGACCGCCTTATTGAAGGCGGTTTTTTTATGTCCTGTATAGTGTTTTATACAGAGGGAGCATTATGAAAAGTCATTGTTTAAAAAAGCTACTCCATCCAAAAACAGTGCTTACAAAGGTCTGCATAACACTATTAGCAATCATGATTGCAATTGCATTCTTTGTGGTTCGACTGTATAAAAGAAAACCATTGACACTTGTTCCTGATGCAGCATACCTTTGGCCAGTTCTTTCTCAGGCAGAAGGAATTTGGAAATACGAAAAACTCGCAACAGGGCATGCCTACTATCTCTATCTGCCGGAAACTCTCAGACAGGACAAAGACAATGAAGATGCACATATTCCGCTGATTGTTGCATTTCATGGTTCTTATGACACTGGCAGTGCCGTGTCAAAAATGGGCAAGCGATTTACAGAACCAGAGTTTCAAAAGAGAATTCATCCCATGGGAGCAGCCGTGCTTGTGCCACTAGGACGCATTGGCTATTTTTCGGATCCACACAGCATGAACCTTCTCATTCAAAACATCATTCTTAAAAACAAATGCATAGACAAGGCAAACATCATCGGATACGGTTTTTCGCAAGGTGCGAAATATGTCGTGGAACTAGCCTGTTATGAGCCGCGCCTTTTCAAGGGTGTCATATCAGGCAGCGGATTTTATCAGATTACCTACAGGGAACTGCTTTCAGTTCTGCCCATCTCATTTTACTCTGCATTATCAGAAAATGACAGGGGCATATTTGAACAGGGAGTAAAAACTGGCAGATTATGTGGTACATGGTGCAGAAATTCCCGTTATGTCCAATATCCATTGCGCTATCACTTTTGGGTTGAGCTATACGACAAAACAGGACGCGGAGAAGAAACAATGGAAGACTGGCTCATCAGTGTTGCACAGCAATAAGACGCATCCTAAAAAAGTCTATTCTCCTACGCTTCCAGAACTAGCCCGTCATAGGCAGGTTCAACTGCCAGGCTGGGCTTTAGCACATTGCGTATATAGGACTTTATCTCCTCATGGCTCATGTCATGCGTCATGTGGGTGAGCCATGTATGCCTTGGACGCAGCCGGGCTGCAACAGCTATCGCCTGCTCAAAAGAAAAATGCGTGGAATGAGGCTTTACCCTAAGCCCGTCAATGACAAGATGTTCCAAAATGCCCGAATGTTCCTGCACCATGCGGACTGACTGTTCTGGAACGCAGCTACAGTCCGTCAGATAGGCAATGCTGTGTCTGGAACCGTCAGCACCGGATTCCGTCAAAAGCCAGCCCGAATCCTGCAATGTTCCGTGAAGCAGCGGCACGGGAACAATTTCCACACCATGCATTGCAATAGGATTGTCAGGCCCATACGCAGCACAGTCAACCAGATCGAGTTTTGGCTTGCCGCCCCCTTCTTTTACAGGAGTAAATACGTAGTCAAAGCGATTCCTTATGTCCGCAATGGTATTCGCATTTGCAAAGACGGGCTTGCCTTTTCCTGCCGTAGCATGAGTATTCTTTGTAGGAAACGGGTCAACGGATTCGGTATGGCTGAACACGCGGATATCGTCAAGACCGTTCAAGTGGTCGGCGTGGCTGTGCGTAATCAGAACGGCATCAATGTGCCTGATGCCAAACCTGAGTGCCTGAATGCGGAATTCCGGCCCTGTATCAATGACAATTGAAGCCGGTTCACAAAGGTATGCACTGCATCGGTTACGTACATCATGAGGGTCTTTCGATGTACACACCTTACAATTGCAGCCTATGACTGGAATGCCATGGCTGGTACCGGTTCCCATAAGAATCATTTTCATGAAAACAGTGTAAAACTTTATGGCAATTTAGTACAGAGCATCTTTTTATGTCGTTGACTTATGTCGTTGACTTATGTCGTTGACATTAATCCTTTATTACCACATACTGAAGAGGTATGAATTTCAAAGCAACTCGACATGCCGTCATCATCATCATAGTCCTCTTGCTTTCAACTGCTCAGGCAGCAGAACACTTTCTGCCAAGAAGCTTTGCATGGAAGAAAGTCTGTAACGGTGTAGAACGTTTTGATTTTTCATCACAATCAGTACCGGTGACTTACCATGTGGTAAAAATCGACCTGACAGCAGGTTTCCAACTCAAGTCGTTTCCTGATAGTAAAGACTTTTCGACATTGAATGCTTCAAGTTACACTCCCGTAAAAACCAAAGAGTTTGCCAAAAAAAACAAATGCATCGTTGCGTTCAATGGTTCCCCTTTCATAAAGAAGGACAAAAAACATGTGTACCTTGCAGGCATACACAAGAAGGATGGAATTGTGTTTTCAAAGCCAAACAACAAATATGCCGCCCTTGCATTTACCAAAGATTTAAAGGCTGTCGTTCTTCCTGTCCAAACCGAAGAAAACTGTCTGCCCTACGAACATGTGTTCGGAGGATTCTATCCAGTACTTATTGAGGGAGAAGAACAGACGTTCAAAGCAGAAACATTTGATTCCCGATGCGGTGCCGGAGTTTCAAAGGATGGCAAGACACTGTACATTCTCGTTGCAGAAGGAGAACAGTCAAACATCAGTACGGGACTTTCATATCAACAGTGTGCACGAATCTTTAAAGCAATGGGATGCTATTCGGCACTAGAATTTGACGGAGGCGGTTCAACGCAGCTTTGCCTGAACGGAAAATCCGTACTTACATACGTACAAATCCGTCCACAGGCAAACAGCATCGGTTTTTCCTACTGAATTCTTCAACTAGAAAGCAGGCGGCACAAAATCTATTGCCGTTGTTTCTTCAAATCCATACATGATGTTCATGTTCTGTACAGCCTGCCCAGAGGCTCCCTTTATCATGTTGTCAAGACAGCTGACAATTTCAAGCATTTTTCCGTTGTTTACGACATACAGCTGCATGTCACAATAATTTGAATAGCGGACAACGCGCGTTGTTGGGGTCTTGCCATCTGGCAGGACACGCACAAACGGTTCATCTTTATACGCCGTTTCATACAAACTGCGGATTCCTGAAACACCAGAAGATGCAAGTGCAATGCCTTTCTCTGAAAGAGGAGCATAAATCGTACTCAAAATGCCCCTGTTCTGGGGAATAAGGTGCGGAGTAAATACAATGCCAACGTTTTTCTTGGCTATCAATGAACAGTTTCGTATAATTTCGCTTTGATGGCGATGTGCTCCAATTTTGTATGCAGAAAAACTTTCGCCACATTCACAAAACTGATTGCTCATGGAAGGATTGCGCCCCGAACCTGTAACGCCGCTCTTGCTGTCAACAATGATGCAGTCTGTCTGCACAAGACCTTCTTTCAATGCCGGCATCAAGGCCAACGTTGCACTGGTTACATAGCATCCCGGGTTTCCAATAACACTTGCCTTTGCAATGTCTTGGCGGTACAATTCAGGCGACCCGTATACACTCTGTTTATGAACATCTGGAAATTCCCAGTCTTTTTTATACCATTCCTTGAATGTAGCTTCATCCATGCCATAGCGGAAGTCAGCACTCAAATCAATGAGTTTTTTACCGTGCTTAACGCAGTAATCGGCATATTGCTCGGCAATGCCGTGTGGCAGTGCCGTAAACAGAACGTCAGACTTTTCCTTTACTTCATCTGCCGTAAGCAGTTTTCCATCAGACTTGGAACCAAGCTGCCCCAAAAGATTCTGATACACATCTTCAATCTGCTGGCCTTCAAAGCTTACAGAACTGACAAAAATCTGCTCCACCTGGGGATGTCGCAACAGTATTCTGAAAAGTTCAACACCAGCATAGCCGGTAGCACCAATAATTCCTGATTCTATCATTGAATACCTCTTTAAGAGCTTCTTCCGTTAAGCAAAACGATTTTTTAGAGATGCCCTATATTAAAATTTAAAAAAATGATACACTGAAAATATGAAACGTTCAAGATTTACAGTGCTGTTTATTGCAGCCACAATGGCATTTTATTCATGCGAATCGATTCCGAAAGAACCGCCTCCAAGCGACATGACAGACAGGGAAATAATACAGCTTGCACAGTCAGCCTATGATAAAAACTACTATAATGTTGCTGAATATTACTATAAAATATTGTTGCAGCGATACGGCAACTATACAAATGACTATGTAGAAGGAAGATTTGAGCTTGCACACCTGTACCTTAAGCAAAAAAAGTACGACAAGGCAGTGCCCATGCTGCAGGAAATAATTGACATCTATGAAACAAGCACTCCAGGATCATTGCCCGGAGAATACATCATTCTTGCAAAGTCGGACTTGGCAAAAGTACCCGAAAAGAAAATGGCAGAGATTGAGGCACGCATACAGAAAGATGCAGAGGCAGCCGAAAACTCATACGATGGTTCTGAAGATGAAGAAGAGTATTATGAAGACGATGAAGAATCGTATGACCCTGATGCATACTATTATTAAGGTGTAAGGCATCGTGAAAAAAAGCCTGCATTTGAAGCGAAAAACTTCAATGCAGGCTTTTCCTTTTTAGAAGTAGTGGCGCGTCCTACTGTTTCCGTCTGGAACAATGACACAGTCCAAAGAAACATCCATTTCTTCTGCAAGTTTCATGACAGAATCCTGCGTAACCTTTATCTTGCCACGAGGCTTGCTGTGTGGAGCAGCATCGCCAATCAAGATGATTTTCTTTGTTGCATCAGGTCGCCAATCAAAATATTTTAAGCTGGCATACAAGGCTTCGTATACAGGTTCTGGAATGTCTCCGCCTTCACTTCCACGTATGCGTATGGAATTGATGTTCTTTTGGAATTCTTCTCCAGAATCTGTAAACTCAAACAGCTTGACCGGCAGCTGCTTGTATGAATAATCATCCTTATAGTCGCGGTAGAACAAAAGTCCAAGCCTAATATGTTCAAAGTCTTCCAACTGCTCCATCAACATTGGAACCCACGTCTTTTTAAGGCTTTCAAGATCATCCTTCATGCTACCCGTTGCATCTATGGCAAAGACGATGTCAACATCACCCTTCGGATTTATTGAATCAACAAGATTATACAAATCATCAGGAAGTGCATCTGCACCCTTGGAGTACATCATCATACCATTTCCACGGTCTGCAAGATTGTTAAATTCATTTGCAGCCTTGGCATCATAGTCATCGGTCAGCGTAATGGCTGGTTCAGGCTCGGGTTCTGGCTCTTCATATTCAGGTTCGGGTTCTGGCTCTGGCTCGGGTTCTTCAATTTCAGGCTCGGGCTCTGGCTCGGGTTCTTCATATTCAGGCTCAGGCTCAGGCTCTGGTTCAAGTTCCTTGATCTCTTCCTCTGGAATAACCACTGGCTCTGGTTCCGGTTCTTCAATTTCAGGTTCGGGCTCAGGCTCAGGCTCTGGCTCCAGTTCCTTTATTTCTTCCTCGGGAATGACAACTGGTTCAGGCTCGGGTTCTTTAACTTCGGGCTCTGGTTTCGGCTTTTCAGGAGGGATTTCCTTTATGACATCCTCAGAAGGAACGAAGCCATCATCTTCAGGCACAATGTCCTTCTTTTCTTCAACGGGAGGCTTTGGTTCAGGATCTTTAGGCTTCTTTACCTTCTTTTCCTTTTTTGGAGCAGGAGGTTTCGGCTTTTCACGTTTTGTTATGGTCGTAAGCGTCTGATAATCAAACATGAACGGATTGTCTGCAAATTTTCCAGAATAGTCACAATATTTCTTTGTAAAAGTACGGATGTTGATGAAAAAGCCCTTGTCAATTGTCACTGTTCCATGGCGTTCCCATGGATATCCATAGACAAGCTTGCGAGGAATGTAAATGTGAAAACAATCACCCAATTTCGGATGCTGTACGACGGTTGAAGAAATCAAACTGTATTTTGCATATTCAGACTTTAGGACTTCGCCGTTCAGGTAGCGGATTTCGTCTCCGTTTACCGTGTTGTATTCTTCGGCACGGTATGCAAAGTTATCCATCTTGCCTTCCGGATCTTTGGCAGTTTCGACAAGCATGACGCTTTCCATGCCATCCTTTTTGCGGATATACAGATCGACTCCATTTGTCTGCCAGTCAGAATCTCGCTCTTCAACAACGATGTCATCCTTGAAGACGAAAAGATTTTCCAGAGACTTATCAGCAGCAAAAGAAATGCTACATAGAGATAAAAAAAGACTACAAAGCAAAACAAACTTCTTCATAGTAGTAAACATCGGTATTTTTAAGACTGGATTTCACTAGAAAAGAACTCAAAAATTCATTGAATTGACATAAAAAAACACCGAAAAATAAAATAATGTGTATGGAAAACAATAAAAGTCCAGAAATCAATGAGTTTGTTTCGGTAAGCATTGATTCTTTTTTTGACAAAAAAGACTTCAAAGACGATACCATTTCATCGGGTATCATCCTTATAACGCCTCACCAACAGGAACTCATAAAAAAGCTTTTGGATGAACTCCACAAGTATGCACCTCAAAAGATTGAGCATCTGGAAGAGCGGCTCAGAAAGGTGGAAAGCCTTGCCAAAGTAATTGCAACGTTTCCATCTCTGCTGGAACGTACGGTAACAAATACAACCGTTCGTACTCCAGAAGCACTGGTAGAAAGCCTTGTATCGTATCAGGAAGACGGAGACACAACGCTTCACCTTCCATCGAAGGCTACATTGGGAAAAGGCCTGCTCATTTCAAAAATGCATACATTCTATTCAATGTACAAGCTTGCAAAGAATTATGCAAAAATGGACGAAAAAGAGGCAAAAGAATATTTTGACGAAACCATCTCCATGATGTTTACTCTCATGGCAGAAGACGTATACCTGAATCTCATCAGGGACAAGTCCATTGCCCTTGAAACAAGACGCGAACTGGCAACATCGCTGATAATCCTGTGGGAACACCGCGCCGACCAGGCAATCACTGACATCGCTCCTGTTTTGCAGGCAGTCTGGAGAGCCAGACGACAGCTTGCACCGGCATTCGGGACAATGATGGGAACAAGCGAATTACTTTTGGTAAGCATACAGATGGATTCTCAGTGGAATTACTTCATAAAAAAACGCTTGGGCGAAAAAGAAGTGTCACAGGCAATGGAAGAGTTCCTGTTCGGCATTTCATACGAGCAGATAAACAGGCTGCGGACTATCCTGCGAGAACAGGGAGTCAAGGCCATTGGACGCGATGAAGTGAGTGCATATCTTGGGGAACGTGTCAAAACTGACATCAACCTTGATTACAGGGACTTCTATTTGCTGTACACTGTCCGGCGCGACAATGCCCGTGCACGTCAGCGTCTGCATCTCGAAGGTCCAAAGCACACACTGGAGGATTTCTTTATCCTGTATGTCATGGAACAGAACAAAGAAAAGCAGAACAAGGATTCTTTTGCAGAATAGCGCGTCCAACTACCCAATGAAACATGCAGGACAAGAAACTCCCGTAAGGAACAAACATGGAATCGACAAACAATAAAACAGACATATCCGTAAAGTCCTATCATTTTGGTGAAAAGATACGTGCCGTGCGGGAAAAAAAGCACTTGACGCTCAAAGCTGTAGCCCAGCAGGCAGGTGTCAGCGAAAGCCTTATATCCCAAATAGAGCGAAATCGAGTATCACCTGCAATTGACACTCTTCTGTCGCTTGCAAATGTCCTTGATCTGAACCTGGAATATCTGTTTGAAGAATACAACCAGCGCAGACCGGTTTCCGTTGTTCATGCAGGAGAGCGCAGAACCATTCACGAAGAAGAAATCATATACGAAGAAGTATCAAA
>JAFVDR010000043.1 GCA_017476165.1 Treponema sp.
GCTGTCTTCTTCTGTCTGCTGGCCGACAGGATTGCTGCTTGTAAGGAACGTTAAGTCTGGCATTGCAAGCGGTGTGCTGTTGTCATCGTCAAAATAGAAGTTGTATCCTGCTTTGTAGCGTTCTACCTTCAGGCGGTCAAGTGCAAGGGCTTTTCCCGTGTTGTATGAATGCCGTGTGCATGGTGTTGTCGGTTCTGTGCCGGCAAGGTAATAGGCTGAAATCTTGTGATTGCCGCATTCTGGGGTGAGCAGTCCGCCGCTCACTGAACAAACGTCCATCTGTACTATGCCGTTCGGTATTCGTGATGTAAACGGCTTGTATGATTTGCCAAGATTTGCTTCGTGCATGTAGTCTCCCCAAGCAACACCTGCAAGGGTTGAACCTGTTATGGAAAGTCCCAGTGACTGTCCCGGACGATCAAAACCAAACCAAAACGCAGCTGTATAGTATGGCGTGAATCCAACCGTCCATGCATCCGCCCAGTTTTGTGTTGTACCTGTTTTTCCTGCTGCCGGCATGATGAAAGAGTCTCCATTGCTGTTTTTGAAGGAGAACTTGTTTCCTTTGCCTTTACGTTTATGTATGGTGTATACTGTGGACTCATAGTCGGCACCATAGCGGAGAGTTCCGCTTTCTACGGTCTTCTTAAGCATTTCCTGCATGATAAATGCTGTTTCCGGTGTAATAATCTGTATGCTGTTGCCCATGTTTTTCTGGGCAGTGCGCAATTCTTTTTCTGGGTCTATTTTTACTTTTCCGTTTCGGTCAAGGACGTTTCTGATTGCTATCGGTGTTACTTCTTTTCCATTGTTTGCAAAAGTTGCAAATGCCTTTGCCATTTCTACTGGGCGAACGGAACAGACTCCCAATCCTATTGGATAGACCGGAATAAGGTTTCGTTCTTGTAACTCCGTTTGTTTGAGTCCAAGCAGTGCTGATGCTCTGTTTATGGCAGACTGGAATCCGATTTTGTCCAGTACTTTTATGGAAGGAATATTCATGGAGTGGGCGAGGGCATACCACATCTGTACGTCGCCTTCATATACTCCCTTGAAGTCTTGCAGGATGTATGGTGTTCCATCTTCGTTGTGGAAGACATACGGTGTATCGCTTATGACTGATGTCATTGTAAATTCTTTACTGTCTATTGCAGCGGAATAGTACAGAGGCTTGAATGATGAACCTGGCTGTAACTTTGACTGCATGGCTCTAATGAACTGGTTTGCTTGATCGTATTTTTAACAGCCGACAAGTGCATCAATGTAGCCAGTTTCGTTTTCAATGGCAACCATTGTTCCTTCGATGGTCGTTTTTTCTACGTTTTGCTGGATGAGGGCATTTCCCCTGTTGACAATTTCGGTTTTCAGAGTATCCATGCCAAGCATGATGGACATAACATCTATGACTGGGTTTATTTTTTCACGGTATGTTTTTAGTGCAAGCACTTCGTTCCGCTGGCTGCTCACGCGAAGGCTTGGAAGGTTGAACATAAGGCTCAACAGTGATGCCATTGGTATGTATTGTCTGAATGCGTTGTTTTGCCGTTTTTTTAGGTCGCTTTTATATTGGTTATTTGCATAGGCAATATAATCTTTCATGATGTCGTCTGCAGCTTTTTGATGCGATAGGTTTAGTGTTGTGTTTATGGTCAGACCTGCCGTGTACATGTTGTCTGCACCGTATATCATATCACTCAATGAACGTCGCACGTATTCAGAGAATGCTGGAGCCTTGTCTTCGCGCAGTGCATAGGCCGATGTTCCCGTCCGTGTGTAGTCAAAGTTTGCCCAGTATGAGTCGAAACTGTCTTCTGCAACTTCCTTTTTAAGGTATCCTTCTTCTACCATTGCATCAAGCACAGTTTGCTGCCGTGCTTTTGCTCTGTTTGTATGTTCAAATGGGTTGTAGTATGCTGGATTCGACAGCTGAATGACCAAGATTGCGGCTTCTGCAGGAGTAATGTAAAGGGCGCTGTGTCCAAAGTAATATTTACTGGCTGCATTGACTCCGTATGTGCCTCCGCCAAAGTATATCTTGTTCATGTACAGTTCAAGGATTTCGTTTTTTGAGTAGCGGCGTTCCATCTGGATGGCCCACCACAGTTCCTTTATTTTTCGGGAGGCCGTCATTTCTGTTCGGTCGCAGTACAAGGTTCCTGCAATCTGCTGGGTGAGCGTTGAACCGCCGCCCAATGTATTATGGGTAAGCACTCCGATAATGGCACGTATGATTGCTTTAGGACTGAATCCTTTGTGCTCGTAGAAAATGCGGTCTTCACGGGTAAGGAGCGCATCTTTCATGAGTTGCGGCAGCTTTTCAAGTGAAATGAGTTCCCGTTTTTCATCACTTGAAAATTCAGTAATTAGTTCCCCATTTATGTCTAAAAGTCGGGATGGAAGAGCTGTTTCCATCTCTCTGAAATTTTCAGTATTTTTTATGTTCTGGGTAGCGGCAAGTCCTGCACCAAGCAGACCACCAAAAAGAATTGCATTGCAAAGCAGGAGTAGAACAAGCACATACGGCCATATCTTCTTTTTTTCCATTCACTAATAATAAGAAAAATGTTCGTATTTGTCAATGTAAGGACATCTCTAAAACTCTCCTTAGGCGATTTTTAGAGATGTGCCGATGAGTTCAAATTTGCAGTGCAAGAATTGTCGTTGCAATAGCACGACTTGGAACGATGCATTTTCAGAGTTGCATCGAGAAACTGAGTTTTTTTAAGATTTCTGTAATAAAAAAAGACCGGCCTTTCGGCCGGTTGCCCATCAGGCAACAGGGCGCAAATGGGTGGGAGGGGATAAAATTCTACGCCCTGTATATAAAGTATCGGTAACATATAAGGATTCTTGAATTAAAAAATTAGTCTTCTTCCGTTATCGTTGCATCTATATTGGTATTTATGGAATATGAATGTCCATTCAAGGCGTTTACTGTCTTGACTATTTCGTAACCGCCGATCGAAATGCGGATTGTATGCATTCCCTGTGGTACAGGAATGGAATCTTTGCCTTTGTAGTCTATGATTTTGTCATCTATCTGAATTGCAGCATTGTCTGGTGCTGCTATGCGTATCAGAGGAGTAATGTCTCTCAGCTTGATGTCGAGTGTATGTTTCTTTGCCTGTTCAATCGTAATTGACTTTGTTTCGTTTCTAAAGGAATCGCTTGTTACATGCACCGTATGAATTCCTGGTGTAATCAAGAGTTCTTGCAGTTTTGATATGGGAGTTTCATCTATAAAGACGTTGTACAATGCGGAGCTTATGTTGTCAGGAGGTCTCACTGTTATGGAAAGCATCCCTTTGTTTATGTATATTGGTTTTGCTGACACTTCAAATTCTGCCTCTGACAGGGAACTGGGAGTTCCCTTCATGACCATCTGCATCCTTAAGAATATTTTATTATGCAGAAAGTCTGGAATCGTGTCTATATATGTAGAATAGGAGTCTTTTTTTATGGTATTTTCACTGTTGAGAGGAATTTTCAGTACAAGGCTGAGTGAATTGCCGAATGTTCCTATTGTTTTGCGTGTCCCCCTGTAGTCTATTTTTTTTTCTGTCGGCTCTGGCTTTATTTCGTCATATAGTGACCATGCTACTGAATCCATCCAGTAGGCAACTTCTTGAGGAACTTTGAACATTATTTCGATGCCTTGAACAAAGGTCATGTCTTCGGGAAGTGAAACGACTATGGCATCGTTTGGTCCTGCTTTGACAAAATTCTTTTCTTCGGCATTTGTTACGGGTAACATGATGGTTTTGTGTACTCTGAATGATTCTGCACTTGTTGTCTGGACAAAAAAAGACAGTAAGAGTGTGAACAGTAGTATTTGGAGCAAAGACGATTTCCGATACTTTTTTAAGTAGTAAAAATCCATTTCCCTTTCATTATACCTCATAATACAATTCATTTCTAGTTAAAGTTTCGTCAAAGTTTCATTTTTAAAAGGTACATAAAGATAATCTCTAAAACGCCAGTTTTTCGAGGTGCACTTTTATCTTTAAAAACTTAACTTTACCTATAGGTATTAATTCTTTAGATATTTCTGTGGATTTTCTGCTTCTCCCTTTAATTCTATTTCAAAATGAAGGTGTGGACCCGTAGCCATGCCTGTAGCTCCCACTTTTCCTATGACTGTGCCTTTGCTTACCGTTTGTCCAATGGCAACCTTTATTTCGCTCAAATGTGCATATTTACTGAATGTATCACTGTCATGCTGTATGATGATGTAGTTTCCGTAGACGTAATCGTTTCTGCCTGTATAGTGGACTATGCCGCCCTTGCATGCTA
>JAFVDR010000044.1 GCA_017476165.1 Treponema sp.
CTAAATGACAGTTCCAAACAATTATCCGACGCTGAAACTCAAGTACCTCAGAACGTAAAGATTCAAGGTTCACATCCGTTTGGAATCGGATATCCCAGCAGCTCACATGCATCTCGTTGTTTTCCCACGAAAGGTGTAAGCATAAGTTTGGACTGTTCGGGATATTCAAAACATTTTATCTTTCTCATTTCATCGGTAAGTTGCAATGTGGAACGAAATAGCTTTCTTAACCGAATATTACTCTTCCATTTGTAACGCAGGTTGTCATACATAATGCGGCCTACAAATTGGATGAACGAAGATCCGATACTTGCACTCTCTGAAGAGTTCCTTTCTCTATCACCAGCAAGAGGTGTTTTCCATGCTTCGTGATCCTTTTCCTGCTCATCACGAATCCCATAGTTCAACATGGCCTGAACAGGATCTGAATCCTGCCCTAACGTTATGATTGCTCTGAACCCTGCCGTTTTCTTCGTGTTTATGAGTGCGGCGTCATTCCTTGAAAAACCAGTTAGCACATACTTGTATACGTACTTCGGTTTTCTCCCTCTTTTCTTAGGTTCTTTTTCCATAGCCTTGATTATTTCTGGGCATTTTTCGATGGGAACCTTGATCTTTTTCCATTCCAAATAGAAGATTTCATAATGGTCTTCAACGGCCTTCTTTTCCATATCGTAGTAACTGTCGCCTTTTAATACAGCTTTTTCCAACTCTTCTCTTTGATGATCCTTTCCACGATCCAAAGCCACAAGAGTTTTAACGCGTTGAATAGGATCAAAATACAGGTTCAGTTTCAATCGGTCCGCTGCATTTACTGTTCCGTCATCACATTTTACACTATACTCAATATCGAACTGCCTGACATACAATTCAAGTATCTCAGAAAAAGTAAAACCTTCTGGAACAAGTTCGAAAGTTCCCAACTGCTTTATTGTATTGAGAGAAAAACCTGTATTTACCTTCATGCATCCAATAATCTTGATATCATTGATAATGTACTTCTTCAGGTTCTTCAGATTGGGATATGCATGGTCCATGATCAGAATGTAATTGCGCAGTCCCATTTCAATAAGATCTGCGATAATGATATCCACACTTCTGCTGTCATTCAGGTTTCCCTGCAGGGTTGTGGTGTATACTGGAGCATGCTGTTTAAGGGAATAAACGGTCACTTCCAATGTAACAGGTAAATTCAGGCCTTCTTTATTCTGTCCCCACGCGGCATTGATCAGTTTACCATTAAAGGAAGTTTTAGTCGTCGAATCAACAGCTAATACCTCTTCTTCCTGTACTCTGAGCGCCCGGCATCGAAACAGATCCATTTTGTTCTGATAGGTGATTGATTGCTCAAGAAGTGTTATAACCGGAGGTGACAGGATCCTTTTTGACGGGTATTTTTCCAGACACTGCCACTCTGCCAGTCGATCTACATTGTAGCTGGTTAAACACAGGAACATGCTGATTGTCATGATATCATCAACCAGAACCTGATTGTACGAAAAAGTAATCATTAGGTCTTCCCGCAGACCCATTTCATCTGCGATTCTTTCCAGAAGCCAAACCCCGCCATAAAACCTACTGTTATAGGCTATAGATGCTGCCTGATCAATAATCAGAACAGCGTCTTCTACCGGGGGCTGGTGCAGGAACTTGCGCTTCTTGAATACTGGAGATGTCCCATTCATCTGGAAAGATGAATTTTGCTCGTTCCTCTGGAGGCAGATAAAGAAAACGAGGTAAAGGTGTAAAGATGTTGTTGGCATCCAATTTCCCCCAGTCGAAGTATTTACGCTTTTCAACTCCGTCTTCTTCGACCAGTCGTTGAGTGCTGGCGTACAGGTAGACTCCAACCTTATGTCGACTCATTCGGTAACCTGTATTCGGATCAAGAGGCCTGGCCATTGAGACTCCTCCCTTATTCGTTATTGGTAAATATTTTACTAATAACAGTGAAGAATGTCAAACCCGAAATACAAATCCGATTGTTTTTTATGGTGTTTTTAGGAAAAAGGCCTTATAAGCAAGGTTTTTAACCAATTTCAATGGGCTCTTGCCATTTGAATTTCAATTTCTGAGTCAGTCATTTTGGGTAAATTCAGCATATCAGGAAACTATGATTCCTTAGTTTCAAAGGGGTTTCAGATAAGTTATTAGTAAAAAGGTTCTTAAAATTCACATTTCAATTGCATCTCTAATTTAGCATAAATCTACAGTAATATCAACGTGTCTCACATCATGTGAGCAGATCCAGCTTACAAAAGCTGCCTCACCGATTTATTGTCCGTCAATTCAAGTTTATTTTAACATATACC
>JAFVDR010000045.1 GCA_017476165.1 Treponema sp.
CAGACCTGTTCGATGCCGTTGTTACAGAGCGGGTATGCTTATAATATTTTGAGATGTTACGAAAAGTACGCTGACAAGTCGAAGCCTGTCATATCGAGTACAACCCCCGTCATTCTGAGCAAAGCGAAGAATCTATAGATGTTTCGTTTCGCTCCGCTCAACATAACGGGGTTCTTACTCAACATGACATCAATTGACTAAAATTTCTAAAAACTGATTTCCGTGGAAAAAACAGCAAGCATTGACTAAAAGGACTTCTTGACTATGATTTACAGACAAAATATGTGGAAAACCACAGAGTTTGTCTGTACACTGGGAAAAATTTTCGCCGCAAAATCATGGTGTGTTGCCTTTTCAATCCAAATGTTATATCATAAAAATGAAGATTACCTATGGCTGCCGAATACCAAATGGAAATAGACAAAAACCTGCTCGTTGTAACTGCTATTCAAGGATATGCAGCCAATCACCATATTTCGGAATCAGAAGCCTGCAAAAAATTCGAACAACACGGCATGTTTTCTTTAATCCGTTCGCAGTATGATGCACTTCATACGCAGCCCCTTGAAGAAACAGTTAATTTTGCAGAAGATGTCATGGCACGATATGAAAACGTGTGAGGCGTGATATGATTCTATACCATGGAACAAATGTAAAGTTTTCAAAGATTGATTTGCAACTCTCAAAAGACAAACGTGATTTCGGCAAAGGCTTCTATACAACATCAATTTTTGAGCAAGCAGAAAAATGGGCTAAAAATCAATTCATTCGTTATGGCGGAAACGGTTCAATTGTAAAAATCTTTGAATACGAACCTACAAGCAGGCTAAAAGTATTGCAATTTGATTCCATGAGCAAACAATGGCTTGAATTTGTAAAAGAAAACAGGACAGGCGGTGGAATAAACCATGATTATGACCTTGTAATTGGACCTGTGGCAAATGACAATACAATGAGAACCATCGCCCTGTATGTTGCCGGCATCTATAATGCAGAGCAAGCCTTGGAGCAACTTGCATTCTTCAATGTAAACGACCAGTTCTCGTTTCATACGGAAAAAGCTTTGTCGCATCTTGTCTGGAAGGAGGATAAAAAAGTCTGACATGCCCCATTACTTCTATAAGAATCAAGACATAACGATGGACATCTTGCTAAAAATCGAGCATGCCGTCAGAATTCTTGCCCAAAAATTCGGAAAGCCTTTCGACGAAATGCTGCGGCTGTTTTATGCATCAAAAACCTATGATGCCTTGCGGAATCCCGATTCCGAAATGTGGGCTGAAAGTGCCGAGTTCATTGCAGATGAATTTGAAAGAACCAGTATTGTAGCAAATATCATATAGCAGACCCGCTCGGTAACGACGGCATCGAACAGGTCTGACATTTCCCGATGGAAGCCGAGCCTAAAGCTCCATTTCCAAAGTCATTTCCCTGCCATCACGGAGCAGAAGGACTTTTACGACATCGCCTTCCTGTGCCTTTGCCTCGAATTTTGCAAGGTCATCGGTGTTCCGTATCTTGCTGTCGTCCAGCTGTATGATGATGTCTCCGCTTTGCATTTCGGCGTAGAACGCGGGGGATTTGTTGAATACGATTTTGACATAAACGCCTGTGTTGCGTTTTGAGGCTTTCTGAGCCTCGCTTGTTAAATCGACTGCCTCGATGCCGAATTTCCACTGTGCCATTTCTTCTTTGGTGTAAGGACGGAGAAGATAGCAATTAAGAGAAACCAGTTGCCGAGTTGTGACAACGTGGTTGCCTTTCACTGACCAAGACGAACTTCCGCCCATAGCACCTTGAACAGTTTCGCAAAACACGTATTTCTGTCGATGTCCCTGTGCCCAACGAACAATACTCCTATGAGTACTCTTTTTACCTCTTGAAAGAGCCCAGCCAGCTTCCGCCGCAGCACTCCAACCAGAGTAGCCAGTGACTTTTAAATATTTATTCTGTAGCAAATCAAAAAGAGTATCTCCCTCATTGTCATAATACACAACAGGCTCTTCGTTCTTGCCAAGTAGAGCTTCCTCTGGAATGTCCGCATTGGATTCATATTCTTGGTAATGCTTATTAAACGCGGCCACATCGGCAAAGATAAAATAGGACAATGCCATTACAAGCGTCATCAACAATAATTTTTTTGCAGTCATAACATATTCCTCCACAAACAATTCTTTTCCGCAGCCGAGCGTAGCAAGGCTGCGAAAAAGGGTTTAGTCAAACCCTTTTCCCAGTGTACACTGGGAAAAATTTTCGCCGCAAAATCAAATCATAGAAATTTCAGTCAAAACAAAATTGAACACGCTGCGTAGTTTTGCTGCGACAGATTCTTCGCTTCGCTCAGAATGACCCTTGATATGGACAAAACTGATTTCCGTACGAACGCAAACACGATACTTGAAAAAGAATTTTTATCTATGATAGAATATAAGTCAAATGAGTGTAACAAACATATTGATAGTAGGTGTAGGCGGACAGGGTGCCCTACTTGCCTCTAAAACTTTGGGACAGGTCCTGCTCGATGCAGGGTATGACGTTAAAGTCAGTGAAGTTCACGGAATGAGTCAGAGGGGTGGCTCTGTCGTAACGTATGTACGCTATGGTGAAAAAGTGTATTCCCCCATCGTAGACAAAGGTGAAGCAGATTTTATTGTTTCATTCGAAATGCTTGAAGCAGCCCGCTATGCTGACTATTTAAAGAAAGACGGACAAATAGTAGTAAACACACAGCAGATAGATCCAATGCCTGTCATTACAGGAGCCGCAGAATATCCAGCCCATCTTGAACAGCTCATGCAGGAAAAAGGCCTACAGGTAGATGCACTGGACTGCCTGACCCTTGCACAGCAGGCAGGAACAGCAAAAGCCGTAAACATAGTGCTCATGGGGCGGCTTTCCAGATACATGGATTTTAGCGAAAACAAGTGGCTGTCAGCAATAGAAAAACTCGTAAAACCACAGTTTCTTGAAGTAAACAAAAAGGCATTTAAGCTAGGACGCGGAGAATAACATGGCACTGAAATATTTCCAGAAAGAAAAAGAATGTATGAGCCTGGAAGAGCTCAGAACACTTCAGGGCAAAAGACTTGCCGAAAACTTCCGTCACGTCTACGAAAACGTAGCATACTACCGCAAGAGATGCGAAGAAGCCGGTGTCACGCCTGACGACATCAAAGGACTCGATGACTTGGACAAAATTCCCTTTACGTGTAAGGACGACTTGCGGCAAACATACCCGTATGGACTTTTTGCCGTTCCACGAAGTCAGGTTGTACGTATTCATGCATCTTCTGGAACGACAGGAAAACAAATTGTCGTAGGCTACACAAAAGAAGACCTTGACATCTGGGACGAATGTACGGCCCGTCAGCTCGTTGCAATCGGTGCCGATGAAAACGATATTGTTCAGGTAGCATACGGATATGGTCTTTTTACCGGCGGTTTCGGCGTTCATGGAGGAGCTATAAGACTCGGTTGTCAGGTAATTCCAATTTCCTCCGGCAATACAAAACGGCAGATTACGTTCATGCAGGACTTGCAGTCTACCGTCCTTGCCTGTACACCATCATACGCTGCATACCTAGGCGAAACGCTCAAAGACATGGGGCTTACTCCTGACGATATCTGTTTAAAGGCAGGTATCTTCGGCGCAGAACCATGGACGGAAGAAATGCGGCGAGACATAGAAAAATCGCTGGGCATCAAGGCCTATGACATATATGGACTGACAGAGGTCATGGGACCGGGGGTTGCCTACGAATGTTCTGAGCAAAAGGGCATGCACGTAAACGAGGATCATTTTATTGTTGAAACCATTGATCCTGAAACAGGAAAGCGACTCCCCGACGGCGAAAAGGGAGAACTCGTTTTTACAGCCATAACAAAAAAGGCGTTTCCCCTCATGCGATTCCGCACAAAGGACATCGGTGTGCTCAACAGGGCGCAGTGTTCATGCGGCAGGACATTTGTACGCATGTCAAAGCCAATGGGACGCACCGATGACATGCTCATCATACGCGGTGTAAACGTATTCCCAAGCCAGATTGAAGGCGTTCTCCTTCAGAACGGATATCCGCCAAACTACCAGATTATCGTAGGACGTGTAAACAATACCGATACATTTGAAATCAAGGTCGAAATGGTTCCAGAAAAATTCAGCGATGTCATTGCAGAAGTAAACAAACTGGAAAAAGACTTGTCCAACGCCCTGCTTACTGTCCTTCAGATAAAGGCAAAGGTAACCCTCGTTGCACCAAAGAGCATCGAACGTTCCGAAGGCAAGGCGAAGAGAATCATCGACACAAGAAAACTTCATGACTAAAGCAGACTGACAAGGAGGAAAACGCATGACAATAACACAGATTTCAATTTTCATCGAAAACAGGAAAAATGCCCTTTCTGAACTTACAAAAGTACTGGCTGAGCACCACATAAGCATGAGGACAATTTCAATTGCAGACACTAGCGACTTTGGCATTGCACGAATTATTGTTGACAATCCAGTTCAGGTTCAGGCAGCCCTTGAACGTTCTGCATATATCGTAAAGGCAACACCCGTAATTGCCTTGGAAATACCAGATGAGGCAGGCAGCCTTAACAAGATTCTTGAACTCCTTGCAAACAACAACCGCAATGTAGAATACATGTACGGATTTACGGGGCACAAGTCTGGCAGTGCATACATGGTTATACGCTGCACGGATATTGCCGAAACGGAAAAGGTTCTTGAAAAAGCTGGCATACACATGGCAAGCCAGGAAGAGCTTAAGGAGATTTAGGATATCATGAACTGTACAGCAGAAACATTGGAAAAAGCACGTGAGTTTTTCGGAAAAGATACGTATGCCACTCAAACAACAGGCATTCAGATTGATGATGTGGGAGAGCATTATGCAAAGTGTTCCCTCACCATAACCGATGCCCACAAAAATGCCTATGGCGGCGTAATGGGAGGGGCAATCTTTACGCTTGCAGACTATACGTTTGCCGTTGCATCAAATTTTAACAGCGTTCAGACCGTATCCGTTTCAAGCCAGATAAACTTTACGGGCATGGCAAAGGGCAACATCCTAATTGCAGAAACATCACTCATCAAGGACGGACGTACAACTTGCTTGTACAGCATAGACATTCGTGACGAACTGGGAACGAAAGTCGCATTCGTCACGGTAACTGGCATGAAGCTTGCCCGTGACAAATAACGGTACAACACTATGCAGCAACAGGAGAGGGTGTTCCGTTCGGATTGTCATTTCCATTATCATTCATGGCAATAAGCCACAACAGATATCTGATTTTTTGAGGCAGAATCTCGTGAATCAAAAAAGCTTCTCCTGAAGACAAGCTGACGATTTCTTGCGTTAAATCGCTCATGAGAGGAGGCACTGCTCCAAGTACCTGTTCCGTTTCCAGTTCTGAATACGGCTTTTTTTGAAAAGGCGGAACATGTGTCAAAAGATATTCATCAGGATAGAATTTACATGGCCGCCACATCTTTTCACCCGATGGGGAACGAAAGCTTGAAGCACCAAAAAGTCGACACACAAAGGCTCGCCCATTGTAAATGGAACAATGAAACGGAGAACTGTCATTAAAAAAAAGACACGTGCCATCATCATGCATGAAAGGAAATTCCCCTTCTGAAACCTTTAAAGCAGTAGAACGGTCATTTTCCAAGAGCCAGGCAGCCATATACAGAGCCTCTCCATCAAAAATGTCCGGTTCAAATCCCTTGCAACAGGAACCACAACCAGCAGGACAGGTAAAATCAGTTTTTTCGTACCAACCGCCCTGCTCCATTGCAATCCGTTCATAAGCCTCTTCCATTTTTACCAGAATGTCATA
>JAFVDR010000002.1 GCA_017476165.1 Treponema sp.
CTTCTGTTCAGCCAGCTTGCATTCTTTACGTCATTCTGGTTTTTATCTCGGATTTCAGACGTTACGGTAGTACCGGAATCAACAGAGAAGATGTACTCCGTTTCACCGGTAATTACTGTATCATGCAATGGAATATTCTTTGTAAGCGCCAAGCCCAAGTCAAAAAAGATGCCTGCAATATAAGGCTCTTTTTCAAACTGTTCTTTTGTTCTCTGTTCAGCTTCGCTCAAGAACTGATACGAAGCATCTTCGGGAAGATGGGAATAAATGAAATTTTCAGGTTCAAGAAACAGCCATTCAGTTGAATAATGCTTTATCCACGTGCGAATTTCCACAATGCCTGCATCCTGTGTAACATCAGCAAGCTTCCATATTCCATTAACCTTTACGGCATTCCATGTGTAATCGGGCTTTTTTGCAAGCTTACCTGCATAGCCGAATCCCTTTGACCATCCTTTGACGGCAACAGATTCAATGCCGGCAGCGGAACACATTTCTTTAAAAAGATTTGCATATCCTTCGCTCAGTGCCAGCTTTTTCTTCATGACCGAAGCAAAATCCTGCTGTTTGTTTTTACCCAAAAAATACATCTGCGCATCAAAGGCGATGGTATCGCAAATCCAGTCGTGAATAACTTTTACTTTCAGTTCTTCATCGTCAATGCCTTCCACAAGATTCTGGACAAGAGGTGCGAGTGCTGCCTTTGGATTTTTGAAAGCAGCAGAAGAAATTGATGCAGGTACAGAGCGGACACGCTTATCCATTCCTGCAGCAAACATGCACGTCACCATAAAAATACAGACAAATAATGCAAAATTTTTTTTCATCGTTACAATTCCTGTTTTATTCTGTTTAAATTAATAACACTTTCACTGGCAGGAAAATACAGAAATTCGCAATAAATTGCTCTTTTTCCTCGCGCAAATCAGTGTTTTACTATACAATTTTTTTATGAAGCTTTTTTCGTTATTTTCTGCATCTTTACTGTCCGCTTTTTTTCTTGTACAGCAGTCCGTTGCACAGCAACTTTCAATAGAAATTCCCGTCTGTCCCGCAATGGAAACCCCTGCAGAAGCCGAAGACCATGAGGTTCACGCCTATTCAGGATTTACGCTCTGCTACCGCGAAAGCTATGAACTGTCAGAATGGGTTGCATACGTCCTGACAAGAAAAGAATTAACCAAAGTGACTGGCAGGCCTAAAAAATTCTACACGGATTACAACATCAGCACGATATCAGCAGATTCTTCAGACTATTCAAGGAGCGGCTATGACCGCGGACACCTTGCTCCGGCAGCCGACATGGAATGGAGCGAACAGAGTGCAAAGGAATCATCATACATGAGCAATGTAGCCCCGCAGGTTGCTCAGCTGAACCAAGGCTTGTGGAACGAACTGGAACAGAAAGTCAGGAAATGGGCAGAAGCCTTTGGAGAAGTTGCTGTCATAACAGGCCCCATACTGGAAAAAGCCCCTTCAGAATACAAGACGATTGGCAAGAACAATGTCGTAGTTCCTGAGTTTTTCTACAAAGTACTGCTTGCTCCCCAGGTTACCGATGACGGAAAGGGAACATTCATTGCATTGGCATTCATTTTGCCAAACAAGAACTGTACGGATTCAATTTATGATTATGCAACGACCATTGATGAAGTTGAACAACGAACCGGATTGAATTTTTTTGCTCTCATTCCTGATGCCCTTGAAAATGAACTTGAAGGAAACATTGATTTTTCCGGATGGCTCAGGGGAAAATAAAGAGCCGTTCATACTCCCCTTTTCCCCATCATAAAAATGTTCCGCTATACCTCAAATTGATCAATCTGAGAGCCGATCAAAGAAATTGCATCGCGAACCTTAGAAGAAATGTCTACCAGTTCGGAACTGCTTTTGTCTATCAACATTGCACTGGCATCCATAGAATCTATGAAAACCTTCATCTTGTCTGCACTAAGCTTAAGGTCTTCAACCTGTTTAAGGATGTGGCTGTTTCCTTCAGACATTTCCTTTGAAGCTGAATTAACCTGACTTGTACTGTCATTCATGTCGCGCAGAGCCTGAATAATCTGAGAAGAACCTTCTTTCTGCTCATTCATTGCATTCTGAATAGACTGAACAAGACCATCGGTGTCCCTTATTCC
>JAFVDR010000046.1 GCA_017476165.1 Treponema sp.
AGAATTTGCAATCACTGCCTGAATTCGTCCGTCTGCTATATTTTTTTTCGTAAGCTTTACACTTTCTGCCTTTACCCTGTTCTGCGTAAACACACCAGCCGCATTGCACACTTTTTCCGAATAAATCAAGGCTGTATCATTCTTTGTGCGTCCGCTTTTTATGCCACAGAGTATACCGTTTGCTGTAAATCCTGAAGGAGCTGTTACTCCACCATCTATAAAATGCATTTTTATGCACCTCTCTTTCAGATTTTTGCATAATTATAGCAAGAATAGTGACATTAGACAATAGGGCATCTCGAAAAACTCACTTTCGCGACTTTTTCGGGATTGCCGTTCAGCGTAAAACATCTCAATTTCGAGTATCACTATTTTTTGCAAAAATCAAAATTATCTTATAGTAAAAATCGTCTTATCTTAAAAAAGATGCTGCAATTGAATCAATATGGGAACACAAAACATCTTTAGTATGAACGCTTACTATCGGCATTACAGCCTTGACACTGATTTTCATGATTGCGCTGGGAAGCATAATTTACATGCGTGTTTCCACGCTCAATATTGAACAATTCTATGAAAAACTCAATCAGACCCTGTCGCTCATGGACACGACGATGGGAAACCATTTCAGGGCTATTGCAACGTCAGTAGACTTGTTTGGTGATACAGAAATTGCACGAGAACGCAACGACAGCATCAAGTCCTACGTCAATCTTTCTGATCCAAGCGGAAAGATTCCCATGACCCCGCTTACAAATTCCCCGTATGAAGCAGAAGTATACAAACTGGCCAAAGCATTTGTTGAAGACAAGCCGGAACTGCTTGGCGTAAGCCTTTCCCTTCAGTCTACGGGAGCTTTTACACGATTTCCTGCCGTTGCGCGTTCCAACGGCTATGACAGCCGCACGCGTTCTTGGTTTAAAGATGCCGTAAAAGGATCTGGAAAAGTTCAGTTTTCCGATGCATATACAACCTCCGCAGGAGAAACGGTAATTGTTGCATCCCGCACCGTATCATATCCAGACGGAAGCCTAAAGGGTGTCGTTACGGCTGATGCAGATCTTTCCAACCTGACGGGGCTATTCAATTCCATTTCCGGCAGCAACTACACCACTACATCAGTCATCCTATGCGACCACAATGGTTCTATACTTGTTGATACCGTCCATCCTGACAATCTGTTTAAAAAAATAGGAGAAATAGGCATCAAGGGGCTTGAAAACTATGGGATGGGAGACTCCATTGCCTTCAGTGAAGTAATTGAAGGGAAAAAATGCGAAGTACGGGCTGTAGTTTCCAACAACGGAGTCATTCCGTTGCATTACATCCTCATCGTGCCAGACAGCGAACTGAGGGCAAGCAACAAGGCAATCGTCAAAACATTGCTTACGCTGCTTGTCATTGCATTGATTGCATCAATCATTGTAGCCCATGTATTTGGAAGACAGTTTGTAAGACCAATCATAGAAATTACTGACGTGCTTAAAAACATTTCGGATGGAGACGGCGACTTGACGCAGCGTCTTCCAAAACTTGCTTCAAATGAAATAGGACAGCTTTCCGAGCACTTCAACAATGTAATGCAGAAACTTTCGACACCACTTTCATCCATAAAAGACGAGTCTGTCGTCATGGAAAAAATCGGAAAGCAGCTTGCTTCCGACATGAGCGAAACCGCAGGTGCTACCGTGCAGATTTCTTCAAACATTGAAAGCATGAAGCACAGAATGCAGGAGCAGTCGGCAGGCGCTGAAGAAACATCTTCTACCATGAGAAACATTGCCGAAGGCATACGGCGTCTCAACACCGACATAGACTCACAGTCAAAAAGTGTTTCGCAGCAATCAACAAGTTTAAAGTATAGGCAGCCCCTAAAAACTCGCTTTCGGCGATTTTACTCGCAAAAGGCAAGTTTTTAGGCATGCCGTCAAGCTCTGAAAAGAATCAGTTTCTAGAGGTTCCCGATTGCATGTAGTCGAGATAGGCTTTGTGGACAACATCAGGCTCCCCTTCCATGCGAATTACTAAATTACAGGACTTTAAACATTGTCACGATATTCATTTTCTGCTATCATATCACAGTATCTTTTTAAATATTATTTTCAAAGGAACATTCTTAAATGTTGTTTTATCTGGGTGGATTACTAAAGAATTATTTTGGTCCTGCACGACTCCTTCAGTCCTATGCAGTCCTTATTGTTATTGCGCTCTATGCTGGTTTCATACTGACAAAATACGGTCTTCCAAAATGCTATCCCTTTTTGCCATGCGATCGGGGACGGGAATTCACCCTGACGAAAGAATCTGCAAAGGGAAAACCGACAGGTGCAGGCGTCATATTCATAACGTTCTTTGTCATCCTTAGCATTATCTTTGCACCGCTTGACGGGTTGCAATTCTGCATGCTTATTCTGACATGGCTCATGATGCTTACAGGCTTTCTTGATGACCGCAGCCAAAAGGGCTGGGGGGAATACATTAAAGGCTTACTCGATTTGATTATTGCCTGTTCTGCAGCAGCCATCCTTTCAAACTACCTTGCAGACAGCGAAACTGGTAAAATCTGCTTTTGGTTTCCGTTTGTAGCAAATTTCGTGTACATTCCAAAATGGCTGTACATCATCATTACAACAGTCATGCTGTGGATGTCCGTAAACACCACCAACTGTACTGACGGCGTTGACGGGCTCAGTTCCACGCTCGTGCTTGTTGCCCTCATTACAATCGGCACCATTTTCTATGTCATCCTCGGACACTCCGATATTTCTTCATACTTGCTCGTTCCCCATCTTGCAGACGGAGCTTCATGGGCCATCATGGTGTTCTGCCTTGCAGGAATCATCATGGGCTACCTGTGGCACAATGCTTTTCCAAGTTCAGTACTCATGGGTGATGCAGGTTCCCGTGCACTGGGATTTTTTATTGGCGTTTGCGTCATGATGACTGGAAATCCGTTCATGTTCCTTGCAACATCTTCAATCATATTCATCAATGGCGGCATGGGACTTTTAAAGGTTGCACTGAAGCGATTCTTTCATATATGCATATTCAAGAGCATACGATTTCCCCTGCACGATCATTTCAGAAAAAACCACGGATGGTCTCCAAACCAGGTGCTCATAAAATTCCTTATCATGCAGCTGCTCATTACGGTTGCCATGCTGGGCATATTCTTTAAAATCCGCTGACACATCCTATGGAACAAAAGAGAGTCGTCATTACAGGATTGGGTGCTGTCACTCCTTTGGGCAACACGGTTCAACAGACATGGGAAGCTGCAAAAAACGGAATCAGTGGCATCAACACCATTACCCAGTTTGATACATCAGAATGCCCTGTTACCATTGCAGGCGAAGTAAAAGACTTTGATTTTTCAGCATACGGCATTGAACCGCGAGTAAAAAGAAAGATGGCTCGTTTTTCAAAATTCCTGCTTGCAGCAACAATACAGGCAGTAGCAGATTGTGGCTATACAAAAGACGAGCTAGCACAGGAGACGAAAGCAGGCATCGTTGTTGGCAATTGCCTTGGTGGACAGGATGCGGTCGAAGACGGCTTTGCTCGCTATTTTAATCCTAACATTGGACCTCAAAAAATGTCTCCCCTTACAACCCCAATGATGATTACAAATGAAGCGGCAGCACATGTCAGCATGTACTTTGGACTTCATGGCATTTCATGGACGCTAGGTACGGCCTGTGCATCGGGCACAGATGCCCTTGGACTTGCAGCAGAGCTGATACGCTCCGGCAGGTTGAACGTATGCATTTCAGGGGGCACGGAATCAACCGTAAACGGATTTTCCCTTTCAAGCTACTATGCACTGCAGGCACTTTCATATCATTATAATGACACTCCGCAAAAGGCAAGCCGTCCATTTGACAGGGACAGAGACGGATTTGTCGTGGGCGAAGGTTCGACTGTATTGATTCTCGAAGAACGAGAACACGCCCTAAAAAGGGGAGCGCATATCTATGCAGAACTTGCAGGATTCGGAAGCACAACCGATGCCTATCACATTACTGCTCCGCGTAAAGACGGCAGCATTGCGGCAAAAGCTGTCAAAGAAGCACTCGAAGATGCCGGCATGCAACCACAGGACATCCAGTATTACAATGCACATGGAACGGCAACGGTTGCAAATGACAGTGCCGAAACAAACATGCTCCACACAGTGTTCAAGGAACACGCCTCAAAGCTGCACATTTCGTCTACAAAAAGCATGACGGGGCATCTGATTGGTGCAGCCGGTGCACTGGAAGCACTATTCTGCGTAAAAGCCATTACAGACAGTTTCATTCCGCCCACCATAAACCTTGACAATCCCGACAGGGAAAACGGCTGCGACCTTGACTACACGCCACTTGTCGGCATCAGTACCGACGTACAGGCTGCTGCTTCTGCATCACTGGGATTCGGTGGACACAACAGCTGCATCATCATAAAAAAACATTCTTAAATAACCTTTTGAGGAATGGCAAATAAGCCTGTCTCATAACTTGTGCCATACGACCGTATTTGCGGCACCCACGAAAGCAGGTACGGTCGAACTCCTCCTAGACACTTCTGAAAAACTTTGCTAGTATTCCGACTTATATGAATTTTGCAGACAAGATACTAGAAAGCGCTCAAGAAGGAATCGTTCTGCTTAGAAATGCAGGCAACGTTCTTCCTCTTAAGCCGGAAGACAGTGTATGCGTATTCGGAAGAACGCAGTTTGACTATTACAGAAGCGGAACTGGCTCCGGCGGCTCAGTCCACATTCCCTACACGACAAACCTGACTGACGAGCTCATTTCCTTGCATGAAAAGGAGCACACGGCCGCCATCAACACACAGCTCGCCGAAACATACCGACAGTGGATTAAGGAAAATCCTTTTGATGACGGCAAGGGAGAATGGGCTTCTGAGCCAAACAGTCAGAAGGACATGCCGATTCCTCAGTCTCTTGCAGAAGAATGTGCCAAAACCAATGCAGCAACACCTGCAAAAGCCATATATGTCATTGGTAGAAACTCTGGCGAGGACAAAGACTTTACCACGGCCGAAGGTTCATACACCCTGACAGCCGTTGAAAAAGAAAACCTATCAATCCTGTGCAATACATTCAAGTACGTCATTGTCGTATTCAATACTTCCAGCATCATTGACATGAGCTGGACATGCGAAAATGAATATGCAGACGGCATACAGGCTCTTGTATACGCATGGGAAGGCGGACAGGAAGGCGGCAGGGCTGCTGCGCGGGTACTCACAGGCAAAGCAGTTCCTTCGGGAAAACTGACCGACACTATTGCAAAGTCCATACACGACTACCCTTCTACACCTCATTTTGGAAAACAGGGAGACACCGTCTATCACGAAGACATTTACGTTGGATACCGCTATTTCCTTACGTTTGCAAAAAACAAAATTCTGTTTCCGTTCGGATTCGGATTGTCCTATACGCACTTTGAACTGTCAGACATGCAGGCAGAACAGCATGACTTTACAGTACACGCTGCGGTTACAGTAACGAACACAGGTTCTGTCAGCGGAAAGGAAGTTGTCCAGCTGTATGTGGGTGCACCACAGGGAAAACTGGGCAAAAGCGCACGAGAACTTGCTGCATTCTGCAAGACGACAGAGCTTGCTCCCGGACAGAAAGAAACGCTGCATCTGCAGTTTAGGCTGGACGATTTTGCCTCGTACGATGAAAGCGGCATAACAGGCTTCAAGTCCTGTTTTGTCCTAGAAGGTGGCGACTACTCTCTTTTCATGGGAACTGATTCCCTCTCTGCACGGCACGTATATACTGCCCATGTCGCAAAAACAGCGAGCATCTTGCAGGTGCAGCAGTGTTGTGCACCAGGGACACCGTTCACCGTACTGCATCCTGGAGCACAGAATGCCGATGGAACGTTTGCTGCAGAATATCGCACCGTCCAAGTGAATGAAGTAGACATGACAGAACGAATCCAAAAAAGGCTTCCAAAAGAAATTCCATATACGGGGAACAAGGGCATCACCTTTGACACGCTAAAACAGCAGACAGCTGCGAATGTCATGGATTCATTTGTTGCACAGCTGTCAGATGCAGAGCTTGCGACAATAGTGCGTGGCGAAGGAATGCTCAGCGAAAAAGTAACGCCAGGTATTGCGGCAGCGTATGGCGGAGTCAGC
>JAFVDR010000047.1 GCA_017476165.1 Treponema sp.
AGTCCATCAGGGCACAATATCCTAATTAATTCGACAGGGGAACCTTAATGAGATTCTATAAGAACCAGCATCAATTTTACATTGGAATCGACCTTCACACAAGAACGATGTACATCTGTGTCATCAACAACATAGGTGAAACTGTATTCCACAAAAACATGGAATGTTCCAGAGATAATCTGGAGCTTGTGACAAACACTTTTCAAGAAGATACACGCAGTTCTGATTCATGCTTACTCCTTCTTTTTTTTGAATCTTCCGCTAGAGTCTTGTGCAAGGTTTTTGGAAGGCGAAGTTTGAACTGACCGGAATAGGAATCAACTGTTTCCGGCTCTGCAATTTCGATTCCATCTTCGATTGCAGCAGAAAGCCATTCCTATTTTTCAGCGTTTCCTCCATGCAGGACGAAATCGTCTGCAAAGGCTTTTACCGTGGTGGAATCCTTTCCGTCAACAACGAAAATGACCTTCTTTTAAATCGACGGCCACGGTATGGCTCGCTCAAAGCGAAAGACCAAAATGTATTGTCAAGTCGTCCTGTAAAAAAAAGAATCAGTTTTTAAGTTTTTTTATCATAGTTTGCAAGGCACAAACCCAATTTTTCTGCCTCGTTTTTTGAAACAGTCGCTACTTCTGATTCTTGAGCGGTTACGGTATGTACGCAGATGAGACTTTTGCCTTTTCCGTTATATACACAGACATACGTTCATGCTTTGTCATCCGACAGCCCCACCGACAGTCAATCGGCAAATCTACCGATAGACTGTCGGTAACTTTACCGATAACCTATCGGTACGTTCGTCAATTGTCTATTGATCATTCCGTCAATTGCCTATTGAGCATACATTGAGCACACGACACTGCCACAGCCTCTGCAAAAGCAGGAATACGTGCAATATCGGTACTGTCCGCCCCCTCTTATTTCAAGGGAACGCTGAAAAAAACATTTTAAATGAAAAAAAGTGACAAAAAATGCATATCAGCTATATATAATAAGTATGAACAATGAATCAGAATCCTTTTTAACAGAATACATCGGTGACCATGTAAGCGAAGTTGCAAAAAAAACATTTGGGATTTCGTTTTTATACCCCTGGCAACGACTTGTTATAGCGAACATCCTTGATGCAGCACGAGAACCCGAAGAATATGAATGCAACAGACAGATTGTACTGCTTCCGACTGGAGCAGGAAAATCCCTGTGTTTTCTTGTTCCTACGCTATTGTTGAACGGTCCATCCTTAATTATATATCCGTTGCTTGCACTCATGACAGACCAGCAGCGCAGAATGGAAGAAGCTGGGTTGCAAAGCGTAATCTTTCGTGGAGGTCAAACGATTCAAGAACGAGAATATAATTTCGAGCAGATACAGAATGGTGTACGCATCATTCTTGCAAATCCTGAAGTTCTGCAAAATGAAACGCTCGTGCAACGCCTTGCGACCTGTAACATACAGCATATAGCCATAGACGAAGCCCACTGTGCATACCAGTGGGGAACAACATTCAGACCTGCATACCTTACGTTGGGACACATTTCTGAGCAGTTGCATGCACCAGTAATGACAGCATTCACTGCAACAGCTTCACCAGATGTATTGCAAAACATTACACGAATTCTGTTTAACGGCAAAGCCCACGTCATACAAAGTGCAAGCGACAGGCCAAACATACATTACCATGTCATACACTGCTACAATAAAACGAAAGAAGCATTAAAGCTTGCCATTACAGCAGTAAAACCCGTACTAGTGTTTTGTGGCACACGAAAAAAAGCAGAAAACATGGCACGAGAACTTATGGCATACTACAACAGCGACAGTGTAAAATTTTACCATGCAGGACTATCAAAAGAAGAAAAAGAATCTGTTGAAAAATGGTTCTACCCTAAAAAAAATGCATGTCTGTGTGCAACAGTAGCATTTGGAATGGGAGTGGATAAAAAAAACATTCGGACGGTAATTCATCTCGAAGCAAGCAGCAGTATAGAAGCATACATTCAGGAAGCAGGTCGTGCAGGACGCGATGGAAAAACTGCAAATGCATTCCTGCTCTGGAGTCCGCAAGACCATAACCCGTCAGGGCAACTGGCAGCGTATGCACAAAGCAACACCTGCCGCCGTCAATTTCTTTTGGATGCGCTAGGCGCAGAAAAAGCAGTATGCAGCGGATGCGATATATGCGACACAGGAAAACAAGCTCCATTTGCACAGGATGCACGCAAAGCATTGCAATTCATTGTAACGCACAGGAGGCTCTATGATAAAAACCAATTGTCACAAATACTGATTCATAAATTCAACAGGCAGGACTGTGCTGACTTCCACACATGCCTTTGGGAGCACAAAGACATTGAGACAATCCTTACATTGCTTGAACGAAAAGGATTCATTAAAACAAGGGGGTTCCCGTGGAAGGGCAAGATTGATATTGCCCAGAAAAAAAAGATGATATATGATAGCATTAGAGTATGACGCGCATAAAGATAAAACCCATGGACATGATCATTCTCTTGATTTTTGCAGCAATTACAGTCCTTTCTTTCATGACGGCAAAAAGAAAAGGTGCATCAAAACCAATGCTTATCATTACAGCAGAAAAAACAAACTACATCTATCCGCTGGACAAGAATGGCACATACACAATAGAAGGTTTCATAGGTCAGAGCATCATTCAAGTAAAAGACGGACACGCCTTTTTTGTAGATTCTCCATGTCCCAATAAAAATTGTGTTCATGCAGGAAGCATTTCTTCAAACGGACAATGGAATGCGTGCCTGCCCAACAAT
>JAFVDR010000048.1 GCA_017476165.1 Treponema sp.
AATTCTATTCCGCATTTTTAAAAATTTTTCAATTTTGCGGAATAGAAAATCGAAAATCTAATGCCCAATCATCATATTTGCCTGGTACTCCGCATTCAGCTGGGCAATTTCTTTTTTGCCGTCTATATACTGCTGATAGTCAATTTCCATACCGCCGCAGGCACAGCACATGGAGCAATCACTTCCGCAGCTAAGGGCATCGGCAACAATTTTTTCTCTTTCTTCCTTTGTAGTGTCCTTTATCAGAATACTTTTCATTGACTATCTGCCCCCTTATTTGTATTATATCCCTATTCACTTTATAGGTAAATATCTGGAGGCATACTATGAAAACAATCGAGACAAAATCTTCCCCGGCTGCAATCGGACCTTACTCACAGGCAATTCTTGCAAACGGATTTTTATATATTTCTGGACAGATTCCTTTGAACCCTGAAACTGGCGCACTCGAGGGCGCATCCATTGAAGCTCAGGCTGAACAGGCAATCAAAAATCTTGGCCAAATCTTAAAGGCTGCAGGTACCGACTTTTCAAAGGTTGTAAAGACAACCTGTTTCCTCGCCCACATTTCAGACTTTGCAGACTTTAATGCAATTTATGAAAAGTACTTTGTTTCAAAGCCTGCCCGCAGCTGCTTTGAAGTTGCCGCTTTACCAAAAGGTGCTCTTGTTGAAATTGAGGCCGTAGCTGTTGTAGAGTAAAAATAAGCGGCTTTTTACATCCGTGAAATCTTTTTCGCGTCCGGCAAATCCTCAAACATGGCGTCAAAAAGATGTCCTAAAATAAATTCTAAATATTCTTTTGTGGATGCCATGGTTAGTCTCGCTAAATTATAAAATCTCCAGTCTTGAGTTCACAACAGAATTAATTCTCATGATTTCAGTATACTTTCCCGAACGGGAAAATCAACTGAAAAATCATATCATTTCTGGTGATTATTCCTGAACGGGAAAATAGGCAGGTTGCTTCATCTTCCGCTCTAAACCCCAGAACACAATCCCTCACAAGACAATCTGAACAAAAGTCGATGACGGAGTTGCAAGTCCAATTTTAAAAAGACTTGGATTTATCGTACGGCTGTCAGCTTTTCTGTTTAGTTCATGTTGTACTTGGGCAGTACAATAAGTTTTCTTCTATAATAATAACAAGGAACCTCGCCATTTTGAGGTTTCCATGACATAAAAAAAGGTTGCACTTCATAACATCGTAAATGAAATGCAACCTTTATTTTTTTTGATGCAGCCTTTTATAAAAGCTTAGTCAGCGTAGTGTCCTGCGGAACCGAGAACATCTGTACACTTGTGCATGTACATTTTCTTGAGTTCTTCTCTTGCAGGTCCGAGGTATTCGCGTGGGTCAAACTTGTCTGGATGCTCTACGAAGAATTTGCGGATGGCAGCAGTCATTGCAAGACGACCATCAGAGTCAATGTTGATTTTGCATACTGCAGAAGCAGAAGCCTTGCGGAGCTGGTCTTCTGGAATTCCGACAGAATCAGGAATCTTTCCGCCGTACTGCTCGATGATTCTTACGTATTCTACTGGAACAGAAGAAGAACCGTGCAGTACGATTGGGAATCCTGGAAGCTGCTTTTCGATGGCTTCAAGGACATTGAATGCAAGTGGTGGAGGAACAAGGACTCCGTCTGGAGTGCGTGTGCACTGTTCTGGAGTAAACTTGCAGCGTCCGTGTGATGTACCGATGGAAATTGCAAGTGAGTCACATCCTGTCTTAGATGTAAAGTCTACAACTTCTTCTGGCTTTGTATATTTTGATTCTTCTGCAGCAACATCGTCTTCTACACCGCCGAGAACGCCAAGTTCAGCTTCGACAGTAACATAGTCTTTCTGTGAGTGTGCATAGTCAACAACCTGCTTTGTAAGCTTTACGTTCTCATCGTAAGGAAGGGCAGAACCGTCAATCATGACAGAAGAGAAACCGTTGTCAATGCAGTCCTTTGCTACTTCAAAGTTTGGACCGTGATCAAGGTGAAGGACGATAGGAATGTCACATCCCAGCTCGTGTGCATATTCTACAGCACCGCGTGCCATGTTGCGGAGAATATACTTGTTTGCATACTGGCGTGCTCCCTTTGAAACCTGAAGGATGACAGGTGATTTTGCTTCAACACAAGCCTGGATAATGGCCTGCATCTGCTCCATATTATTGAAGTTGAAGGCAGGAACGGCATACTTTCCCTTCATTGCAGCTTCAAACAGATGTTTCGTGTTTACAAGACCGATTTCTTTGTAACTGAACATAAAAGCTCCTCTGCTAGAATTTTTAATCTACAATAATAAGTATAGATTTCACTTGCTAGCATACGATTTTTATCATTAAAATTCAAGATAAGGGACTGTGGAAATGCTTGTTTTGCCTGTTTTTTTATGATTTCCTGTCCGTTCCATTTCTTTCATGCTGCTGAAAAAGCCGTGGCACCGGCAAAAAAAAAGAGTTGAAAGGGAA
>JAFVDR010000049.1 GCA_017476165.1 Treponema sp.
GGATCAATGGGGGCATCAGTCTTGGCATCGTCGCGGACATGCTGGATGTCAGGGTTGTCAAAGCAACGCACTACGTGTGCAATGACGGTCGTTTCGCGGATGTTGGCAAGGAACTTGTTTCCCAAACCTTCACCTGTACTTGCTCCTTTAATCAAACCTGCAATGTCTACAAAGTCTACGCTTGCAGGAATTTTCTTTTTGGGCTGGAATACGCTTGCCATAAAGTCAAGACGCTCATCTGGAAGGTCTACGACACCGACATTCGGATCAATTGTACAGAATGGATAGTTTTCGGCTGCAGCAGGTGCTTTTGTAAGCGCGCTGAAAATGGTTGACTTGCCAACGTTTGGAAGTCCTACAATGCCACAGGTAAGTTTCATATATTAGTCCTATAAATTGTGATGTAATCTAAGGCTTAACTATAAAGCATTTAATAAAAATAGGCAATGAGTGATATTCTTTTGGGAACCTCTGAAAACGGAAAACGGAAGGACAACACGTTTTGCATAGACGGAACAGCTTTTTGTTTTATGCGAACAACTGCAGAGATTAGAATGACGGAGTCACAGAGATTAGAACAACTGCGTTGCAGAGATTAGAATGACGGAGACGCAGAGATTAGAACAACTGCGTTGCAGAGATTAGAATAACGGAGTCACAGAGATTGGAATAACTGAAAAACAGGCGGTCAATGAACTGGATTTCCCATCTGTGACCGATGTGTTTCTATGCATCAAGTGTGTCTGCTGGTTATAGTATTATAACTGCTAGTTCTAGTCTCTGTCTCTTTGTTATGATTACTATAACTGTACGTTCTAGTTCTATAACTGTATGTTATAGTGCATGGGAAATGTTCGGGATCGTCGCTTTGTACACTTATATTGATTTTATGAGTGCAATGTACTATTCTGAAAAGCACATGATGCATGTCAAACAAAGTGAAAAGCATGAAAAGCAACGGTCTTCTGCCCGTAAAGGATCTCTTCGCCAGTATGCAGAAGAAGTTGAAGAGCTGAATTTCCGTGTGTTCAGGTCTGTAGCTTTCTACATGATGGCTACGCTCCTGTCTTTGGGAATATTCAGTTTCGTTCCGAACACAGTGCTTGCAAAAACAAACTATAGAATTCTGTGTTTTTCAATGGGAAGCCTCGGCTTTGCATTTTACGTGTCCTGCGTTTTTGCCTCTGGTACTGTAAAAAAGCATGCAACCATTTTCATGTATGCAATCATGGTATCATTGCAGATATTTTTCCTTTTCTTGGAGTATTTCATTGCATTGTACAGGGGACATTATTCCCCTTATTCCTTGCCGCTTGGCTTTATGCTCATACAGCCAATCATCATCATTGACGAAAACGTGCGGAAAAATCTTTTTACGGCATGTACGGTTGCCGTACTCATTTCTTTTTCTGTATATCTGAAACCTGAAAGCATTGCAATCAATGACATCATCAATACAATTCCCTTCGGAGTGTCAGGCTGTGCCATTGGCATGGTTTCAAAAACCTATGTGTTCAACTATCTTGACAGGAAAGTATCGGAAAAGTATGAGGACTTGGAAAAGGCAAAGTCGGAAAGCAAGGCAAAGTCCGAATTTCTTGCGTTTGTGAATCATGAAATACGTTCTCCCATGAACACAATAGTTGGCTTGAACGAAATGATTTTGAGGGAGTCCAATGACAGTGTTGCCCTTAACTATTCCAAAGAGATAAAGCAGGCATGCGGTACGCTTTCGCTCCTCATAAACGACATACTTGATTTTTCAAAAATCAATTCAAACGAGTTTTCCCTTGTATCCGTTGAATACAAGCTTGATTCCATTTTAAATGATTTGTTGAATATTGCAGTTCCCCGTGCACAGGAAAAAGACCTTGCGTTTATTGTTTCTGTACAGGCGGACACTCCCAACAACCTGATTGGCGATGATCTGCGCATAAAGCAGTGCATCATGAACCTTCTTTCCAATGCCATAAAGTATACCGATGCAGGCAAAGTTTCCTTTTCCGTAACATGGAAGCCCGTGCAAGACGATAGCAAAAGCGTTTCCCTTACATTTGTGGTGGCGGATACGGGATGTGGCATAAAGCCAGAAGACCTTGAACGCATTACCTCTCCTTTTGAACGTTTGGATGAACTGAAAAACAGGAGTGTTGAAGGTTCGGGGCTTGGGCTTTCGATTGTAAAGGAACTGCTTCAAAAAATGGACAGCACTCTGTGCATATCAAGTGAATATGGACTTGGATCCTGTTTTTCGTTTACTATACGGCAGTCTGTTGGAGTGAATGCGCCTATTGGAGAGTATACGATAGATACATATACAAAGGAACGAAAAGGTGCTTCGGCATACGGAACGTTTGTTGCTCCCCATGCACACATTCTTGTCGTAGATGATTTGCAGATGAATCTTGACATTATCCGTGCCCTCTTGAAATGTACGCAGATTCATATTGATGCTGCTTTAAGTGGCAGGGATGCGATTGACCTTGTACGGCTCAATCACTATGACATTGTGTTTATTGACCACCGGATGCCTGATATGGACGGCATAGAAACCTTGCAGGCAATAAAACAGCTGGACATGCCTACTACGTCCGGAACAAAATTCATTGCACTTACGGCAAATGCCTCTCGCGGTTCAAAGGTTTTGTACATGAACGAAGGCTTTGACGACTATTTGCCCAAGCCTGTGGACAGCGAAGAGCTGGAACGGATGCTTGCAAGCACGTTGCCGCCCCAGCTTGTACAGATGCAAAAAAATGGAAAAGCCAAGCAGGAGCATGATTCCTCTGATGACGGAAAATCAAAATTCATTGCGTCATATAGTGGGATAGAGGGTGTGGATTGCAATGCTGCCATATCACTGTGCCAGGATGTCTCGGTTTTAAAGGAGGCTGTCAAGACATTCTACAAGGAAAGCGATAAAAAGATTGCAGCATTGCAGCAGGGCATGGAGTCTGGCTCTGAAAAGCCGTATGTCATTGCGGCTCATTCCCTCAAGACCGAACTGCGGCCGATAGGTTATGCAAGCCTTTCAAAGCAGGCCGCCCTGCTTGAATTTTTTTGCAATAACGGCGACAGGGAGTCTGTCAGGGAATATACTCTCGATTTTGTAGCGAACCTGCAGCACTTTAAGGATAAACTCAAATGCATTGTTGAAAAAAGCAAAAGCATTAGTCCTGAAGACTATCACGAGCTGATGATGTCTCTGAAAGAATGTTCCCAGGCTCAGGATATGAGTGCAGCAGAACGCATTCTGCACATGGTCGATGGATATTCGATCCCCGATGGTGAAGATGAGTTTTTTACCTTGCTCAGGCAGGCTGTACGGAACAGGAATGCCGAGCTTTTTGAAATGCTGATGGTCAGGCATTCTGCCTGACACGTAAAAAAGTATGGAGGACAGCGATATGGAAAAACAAATTGGCTTTATATGTGATGATGGCAGGCAGTTTCTTGTACGGAGCATGGTTGGAGAGTTGCGGGATGCAGGCTATGATGTTCTGTTGTATAGTTCAGAAGCCAATGTATCAATACTTTCTGATTCTGATCTAGATGTATTCATAGTCTATTTTGACGGTTTCAATGTTTTGAATGAACGTACCATGCGCTCGTTTGACAAAGAAATCAAGGAAAAAAACAAGAACATTCATGTGTATCTTATAGGTTCTGATGATGACTTAAATCAGGCCTATCATTTCATTGACCTTGCATTTGTTGCTCATGCATTTAAGCGTCCTGTAAACATGGAAAACGTCATTCGGGAACTGCGTATTCTGGCTCCTGCATATACATACGAAGACAGTTTGCTGGCATCCAAGAATGGAAAGGACTCCCTCAATGGTCGGAAAAACATTCTTATCGTTGATGATGATGATGTGTATTTGAGGACTATCGAAGGTTGGTTTTCAGATGAATATAACGTATACACTGCCGTGTCGGGAACGAATGCCCTGGCATTGCTGAAAATGGTTTCATTCGACCTTATCCTGTTGGACTACGAAATGCCTATGATTTCGGGGCTCGATTTGTTCCGCGTACTCAGGAGCGAACCTGAGACTGCGGATATACCCCTGTTCTTTCTTACGGCAAAGGATGACAAACAGGTATGTCTTGAAATTTTGGAAGAAAAGCCTGATGGTTATATTTTAAAGACAACTGCTCCACTTTTGCTCAAATATAACATCAGGAGTTTCTTTGAAGGAAAAAAGCTGTGGTGGAAGACTTCCGAAGAATAGCCTCCTTGTGGTGTCAGAATGTCCAGCTAATGCCTAGTTTAGGTGTAAGCAGGTACTTTCCATTGATGTCCCACGAAAGATTTGCAGACTCCGAAAGGCCTGCAAGTTTTGCTGTTGAAGATACTTTGATTTTTCCTCCCTCTTATTAAAAAGCTTTCTGATCAGGGTATACAGCTTAACGTTACCGCCATCTTTACGCTTGGTCAGGTTCGTGCTACCGTGCCGCATGTGAGTTTCATATATAAGTCCTATAATTTGGTGTAATCTAAGGCTTTACTATAAAGCATTTGGTAAAAATAGGCAATGAGTAGTGTAAGTTTCATGCTGGACATCATAAGGGGTAAAAGCAGTGTGCAGGAATGGCGAGAAGGGGCAGCCTTGTAAAACAGACATTCGTGAGTTTTTAAGGCTGCCTTTACAAATCAGTTCCATGCTTCAAGCTTGGTCTGTAGCTCGCTCAGCTCGCTTGGCTTTGTAGCATTAGAAAGGTCGGAAGGAAAGCTTCCGTACAATGTCTCGGCTCTTGTTAAAAGACTGGCACATGTTGCATTTTCATGCAGGCTTTGATTGTCATCCCAGCTATCTCCGCCGTGCTTGTAAGCAAGCGTACTGCCACTTGCGTTTAAAATAATACGGATTTCGTTACTGTTTATTATTTGGTATA
>JAFVDR010000050.1 GCA_017476165.1 Treponema sp.
AACTCATGCATGAATTCTAGCATATTTTTTTAATTTTAAACACTGCTTTCTTAAAAACTGATTTCCGTGCCTTTTTGGCCTCAGATTTTTTAGTCAAAATAGAGTTCCTGTATCAAGCTTGTCTTTGGATTTTCCCCCTTAACGATAAGGGTTACTTCGGAGTCCATGTGGATATATTTAGTCTGCTGATTATTAAACAGTACAAAGCCCTTTTTACACACCTGTCCTGCAAGTGTAAATTCCAAATCAACACGGCAGCGGTCTTTTACATACCGCACGTCTACAACTTTTGCAGACACCGTTTTATATGCATCTTCAAATGATTTTATGTATGCAAGCCGCTTTGCAAAACAGACAAGACCTACAATAACAAGCAGGGCATATACGAGCAGCAGGACAAAATCTGCTGTTTTTACGAATCCCTGAATGCCGAACTCCTGTATAAGGTTCAGATTGATATGACGGTATGAACGTGGTCCACAAGAAAAGAAAACGCACAATCCCACCCCGATAATGCAGAAAAGCAATGAAAGAGTAAGCAAATAATCATTTTTCAAAGCTTTTTTCATGTTAAGTTTCACCATGAATCTCCTAGAACAACGAACTCAGATTTAAAGTCCTGTTTTTTTTTGCAGAATCATTATATACAAGAGATCCTTATCTGTCAATGCGATGCCGTATGCCGTTCTGGCTCAGCAACAGTTCCTTTACGATAGAAGATTTTCCAAAGACAAAAGGATTGCGGCTGGAATTTGTTCTGGCATTGTGATATAATAGCCCGTATTCCCATTGAGAATAAGGAACATACTGTGCAACTCAGAAAAATTGTTGCAGCCACATGCGTCGTAACAATAACAGCAGTGGCGGCTCTTTCTTTACGAAAACATTCATCAGAAAAAATGGAAGAAAAAATTACGCCCATTTCAATTTATGATGCATGCCTGAGCGACATCTCGTGGGAAGAAATGAGCAAGCTCCCTCTCAATGACTATTTCCTTAATGGAAACGCGTACACAGAATTTATTTCTGCAAAATGGAATACTGCAGAAGAGGCATACGATGAAAAACAGTTTGAAAAAGCCATATATGCCTATAAAGATGTGCTTGTTGCTTTTGCATATAATAATTCAGATCCCTATTTCAACGTAACGTATGACACAGTGGCAAAAAATTACGAAACAAGATTCTTTTCCCTGTACAACATTTCCTGCTGCTATTCGTTAGAGGGCAAACTGGAAGATTCCGAAGCATACCTCATAAAAGCGATTGAATCCGGGTATCCATACTTTAAGCACATACTGCAGGACACTGATTTGGACAACCTCTTTAATGCGAAGCCAGAATTAAAAAAAACGGTGAAAGAACTTTTCGACAGGGGAAATGACAAGAATGCAGTCATTGGCAAAGAACTTCATTTTATTTATGGACCAAATTCTGGTCTAACCATACGGTTTGTTGATGACAATACATTCGTATACAACCCGTGGAGCGAAGGAAATAAAAAAGCAGATCACTATTATTTTGGAACGTATGAACTAAAGCATTACAATGCCGTAATCAATTTTTACCGAGAAACATACAAGGACATGAGCAAATCAAAAGCCTATTACCTAGATTTGCGGGAAGGAAACTACACAACGGTAGATACAGAAATTAATGACACCATGATTTTACCTTTATCTATGGAAGAAAACAACCTTATAAAATTTTGTACATTATAGGGAACATCTATAAATTACAGTTTTTTTACAGATTGTCTCTAGATACAGCAAGGTTCCATTGATACTTTCGTCTATTGTCTATTGATACTTTTGTCTACTGTCTATTGACGGTTTTGTCTATTGCCTATTGATCGTTTCGTCTATTGTCTATTGATACTTTCGTCTACTGTCTATTGACGGTTTTGTCTATTGTCTATTGACGTGTTAGAGTCGGGAGAAAAAAGATTTTAAAGACATTTCCTCATTTTTGTGGTATATTTTCCCATTATGAATGAAAACAGGCTCAAACTCTGGGGCATTTTCCTTGCCACAGTATCAATTTTTATCTGGGGAATTACCTTTGTATGCACCAAGTATCTGCTGAACGATTTTTCTTCATTGGAAATTCTTTTTTACAGATTTATTGCAGCCTACATCGGTCTCTGGCTCATGCACCCCTCATTTGAAAAGATTGCTCCTCACGACAACATTCTTTTTGCACTTGCAGGGCTTTCTGGCGTTGTCTTGTATCAGCTGACCGAAAACATTGCCATTCACTTTACGAATGCTTCCAACGTCAGCGTCATCGTAAGCATCTGCCCTCTCTTTACGGCAATAATAAGCCAAGTTTTCTTAAAGGAAAAACACCTTTCGATTTGGTTCGTGACAGGATTCATCATTTCAATCATTGGCGTTGCACTCGTGTGCTTTAACGGAAAAACAATGGCAGATGGTTCAACCCTGCATTTTAATCCGAAAGGAGACCTGCTTGCACTGCTTTCTGGAATCTGCTGGGGGTTTTACTCCATGTTCGTTTCCCTATTGAACCGAAGGAAATACAACCACATTTGCTCCACACGGCGAATCTTCTTTTTTGCCGTACTGATTATGATTCCCCTTTCTCTGTTTGGATGGGAGATTGCATCCCATGATCAAGCATCTGGACTTGTTGTTGCATCTAACGACAGCTTTGTCCAGTCCCTGTATTTTTTCACCGACAAGGCAGTAAATGCCGAACGATTTTCAAAAGCACTTACATGGGTAAACATTCTGTTTCTTGGAGTCATTGCAAGCGGCATCTGCTTTACGACATGGAACAAAGCATGCGAAATTGTTGGAACAGTAAAAGTAAGCTGTGCCATCTATTTGATTCCCATCGTAACAGCAATCTTTGCATTCTTTTTCCTCGGTGAAAAAATCACACTGCTGGGTGCCGTAGGAACAGTTATAACCATTGCAGGACTGTTCATCAGCGAAAAATCGTATAAAGAAAAAAGAATTGACAAAACTAAGCAACAGCAATAGAATCAAAGCATACATATCTTGTTCTTGAACATTGTTCTTGAACATTTATCTGTACGCATGAACAAAAAGAATTGCCAAACGGGAGGCTCTAAGCCCATGAGACTGTAATGTTGATTTCCACTCACATCTTTGTCCGCAAAGAAGATTTCTCAAAAGAGAATACGTATGGAAGTCAGTTGCAGTTTACCTTTTCTATTTACGGTGCGTTACAGACATTGTTTTGCGTACCATTTTGTGTTCTGCATCTGGCTTCTTTTTCAGGAGACCATTATGTCAATCCACATTACAAAATTACATTTTTCGTACCCTCAATCACATGAACATCTGTTTGAAGATTTTACCCTCTCCATCCAAGACGGATGGACTTGCATTGCAGGGAGCAACGGCTGTGGCAAAAGCACGCTGCTCAAACTTTTAGCAGGAATGCTCAATGCCGATGAAGGCTGCATTTCGGTAGACGGTTGTCCTCCTACAGCAGACAACAGCATCGTCTATTGTGCTCAGGAAACAGCAGAAATTCCTGAAAACCTTTATGCTGCCTTTTGGTCTAGCGACAACGAAACCAGGAGATTCTTTTCGATGCTCTGCATAACGGAAGACATGCTGGAACGCTATGACACGCTCTCTGGTGGTGAAAAAAAGCGAATTCAGATTGCCTGTGCCCTTGCAGACCAGCCGAAGGTTCTTTTACTTGATGAACCGACAAATCACCTTGACTCACAAACTGTCCAGATGCTGTGCACTGCGCTGAAATCTTACAATGGTATCGGAATTATGGTGAGTCATGACCGAACATTTGCCGATGCACTGTGCTGCAGGACGGTGTATCTGTACAATGAATCCATTGCGTTTGCAGGAGGGAGGGATTGCACTGTCTTTGAATCGTATCCGAGTGGACTTTCCAAGGCTCTGGAACTGCGGCAAAGCGATGCAGAACAATCTCGTGGAGAATGGGAAAAGCTCAACGCAAAGGCTTCATCAGAAAGACAGCGCAGTGCCAAGCTTGCATCTGAGAATCAAAAGGCACAGGCTCGGCTGTCAAAGAAAACAGTAAATCCCCATGATCATGACACGCAGGCTAAAATCGATGCGGCAAGAATCAGTGGAAAAGACAGAAGCTCGGGGGATGCAAAGGCCCGACTTGAAACACAAATCAGGCAAACGGAAGCAGAACGAGACTGCATAAAAAAATCGCTCTGCCGAAAAGAGGGATTTTCCGTGGCAGAAGCAGACTTTTCAAAGCCCATCATTATAGAAGAAAAACTGCTGCATGCAGGAGCGTATGAATTGCAGGTTCCCCACCTGGAACTGTCCAGAAAAACAAAAATTGCCCTTACAGGTCAAAACGGCACGGGAAAAACACTGTTCATTCGGCATGTCATTTCGTTTTTGGAACAGTCAAACAGGCTCAATGAAGTAATGTACCTGCCACAGGAAATTGATGATGCATTACAGCATGAGATTCTGGACGAGTTTCATGAGTGCAACGAAGAGGAACAGGGAGAAATTCTTTCTACACTGTACAGGCTGGGCAGTGAGCCAAAACGACTAGCCAGGATTGAAGAGACAACTCTGAGTCCTGGAGAACTTCGCAAACTGATGATAGCCCTTGCAGTGCAAAAACCGCTTTCGCTTTTGATTATGGATGAACCGACAAATCACATGGACATTAAAAGTGTACTTGCACTAGAACATGCGTTGGCATCGTTAAACTGTGCTCTGATTGCCGTAAGCCATGACAAGAATTTTTTACAAGCCATTTCAAATGCACAGCTTGTTATCGAACGTACAGGAAACAGGGGAGTGCTGCGAAAATGCTAAACAAAAGGAGTAACCTAAAATGAAAAGAGAACTTGGAATTGCACGTTGTGGATTGGCATGCTGCCTATGCTCAGAAAATATCACCTGCAAAGGATGCAGGAAAGACGGCTTTAAGGAACTTTCCTGGTGCACGGATGCAGAATGGTGCGAAGTGCGCAAATGTGGAATTGAAAAAAATGTGAGCGGTTGCTATGAGTGCAAGCCAGCCGACTGCCGAAAAGGATTGTATGCAGAAAAAATAAAGGCACGGGCATTTGCAGAGTATGCACGTCGCTACGGTGTAGAAGAACTTCTCGACTGCCTTGAACGCAATGAAAAGAATGGCATTGTCTACCACCGCGAAGGAATCATGGGCGACTATGATTACTTTGATGATTTGGAAAAACTCATTCAGTTTATTAAAACGGGAACACATGAGGAACGGCAGGATTGAGGGAATAAGAGACATTTTACTAAAATGTATGCTATAATGGCAGTATGGCAAAAGCAAAAAAACAAGTCAGCTTTGAAGACACTCTGTGGGGAGCCTGCGACAAGCTTTGCGGAACAGTAGAACCAGCTGAATATAAACATGTTGTTTTAAGTCTCATTTTCTTAAAATTCGTAAACGATAAATTTGAAGCCCGCCGTCAGGAACTAAAGGTCGAAGGAAAAGAAAAATATATTGATGTTCAGTATTTCTATACAATGAAGAATGTTTTCTTCGTTCCGGAAGAAAGCCGCTGGTCATTCATCATGCAGAATGCAAAGCAGAATGATATTGCCCTCAAGATTGACACGGCGCTCAACACAATAGAAAAACAAAATTCGTCTCTAAAGGGCGCGCTACCAGATAACTATTATTCCCGGCTTGGAATTGATGTTTCAAAGCTTGCAGCGCTCTTAGATGAAATCAACAACATTCAGACAAATGCAGACAAAGAAAACGACATAATGGGCCGCGTGTACGAATACGTCCTCACAAAGTTTGCCCT
>JAFVDR010000051.1 GCA_017476165.1 Treponema sp.
TTGCACAGCACGTACTCGAAAAGGCTTTGTTCCTTCCGAGCCAGAGTCCTTTATTATCTTTTGAACAGTTTCATAGCTTTGATGAACAGGCTCGACAATCCATTTTCCACTCCTATCGAATGCTCCATACAGAGTAGAACTGCTTTCTTTTCCCGTCTGAGAATAGCGTTCTTCATCAAAAACACCCCTCACGCACAGCGTTCCGTTTCCGAACGAAAAAACAAAACAATCATCCTTCATGCTCTGAAACTCGATGCTACCCAATGTCAAGTTGTGCAGAAGGATTGAACCGTCTCTGGAAATCATGCATTCCATGTTGTGCCGCACCCCCTTTGCACACTCGTATTCATGAAAATCGCATATCCGTTCAATGCCACTTTCGGAGCTGCTTTCATCGGGAATGGAAAAGAGAATGCATCCCTTCTTGTCTATGCCTCCCCACCATTTTTTTCCGTCTTGCAGAAAAGAAACAATGCTGATGTCGTTGAAAAAATCTTGTACCGAAAGGAAACTGCACTGTACAGCAAGATGTCCGGATCCATCAATGAATCCCCAGTAGCCGTTATACCTGACAGCTCCAAGTCCATCTTTAAAAGGATGGACTTGCTCAAAGACGGCAGGGGCAATGTGCATTCCGCTTCTGCATACATCTGCAAATGTCCACAGCCCAGTATCCTGCGTTTGGACTGGAATGAATCTGTCTTCATAGGGAGCATCAGGAGCAACAACTGTTTTGTATGCGTCAAGGCAAAGTTCTGGCTCTGTTTTATCGTATGTTCTGACAAGGAGCATCTGGGTTCCGTCAGGCAGGCTTTCGACTCCTGCAAAGACAGCAGGAAAAAATTGCGAGTCTTCATTGTATGCAGAAAGCTTTTCTTCTAAAGAAGGTTCTTTTTGCACGGACGCTGTACTTTCATTGCATTCTGAACATGAGCACAATATGATTGTAATAAAAAAAACAAAAATCAGTTTCATAATTCCCTCATGAAATATCATTTTTTTCCCTTTATGGTATACGTTTGAAGGAAGTCAATGGTAAAATAATTTCCCCTTTGAGATTCTAAAGGGGCACCCAATATATAATTTCTATTTTTATCATTATTACTTGTACCGATAAATTCAAATTGTACTTGTTTTTGGTCATTCATATGATATCCATATAATAAAACCCAGTGTGTATCGTCTTTCTTTACAACACTTCTAGCTCGTCCCAGTATGTATATTTCATCTCCATAAGATGCAATTGCGTCTAATGTCTTTTTATTTAATTTGTCATGCCACCAATCATACTCTACAGATTTTTCATCCGATAAATAAGCCTTAAAAGCTTCCAGTGTTTCTTCTGAAGAAAACAAACCATCTTGATTTGCATCAAATTTATTGATTTCTGCAATATCAATATGATGCCCTATCGCTGCTTCGATAGCATAAGCTGTTGCCGTTATTTTACATCCTACTGTAGAAAATTTATTCGGTACTTCTTCTACAATCTTTATGTCATTGAAAGCTTTTTCTTCTAGATTAATATTATTTAGGCCACATAAAATTTGGGTCACCTTAAACATTTCTTCTGCTTCTTTATGATGCTTTTCAGTTGTTCCATACATTTCATCATCAATAGGGGTTCCTTTATGACATTGCATATTATAAATTTTATCGATTTTTATATCTTTCTTCGAGAATAATACTGTTCCTGTTGTTTCTAGATTTGAGTCATTTTCTTTACTTTCATCAGGAATATTCATTACGGACTCTTCTCCATCTTCTGTATTACCAAAAATTTTATTTGTAATTGATTCTATGTTGCTGTCGATATCATATACAGAATCTTTCGATGATGGACTGTTTTTTTTGACAATGAATGCTAAAGGATTATAATTGTTGCTTTTGTCAGAAGAATCTGAACTGCTTCCAGAAAAGCTGCTCCTGCTGGAGTTGCTCCTGTTGGAGCTAGAACTACTGCTTGAAGATGTTTGTTTCCAGTTACTGCTACTACTTTTCCTTGATGAATTTTGCTTGGCCGTTCCTGCATTGCTGCTTCCTGCCGAAAAGTTTCCCGACAGGTATGTAGAAGGGCACCCCGACATGCCTGTCGGTGCATTGTCGGCGGTACTGTTCGTTGCCCTTGTTGCTGTATTTGCAGCCTGTCCAGAGGGAGTTGCAGACGGTGCTTTTTGCCCCTGGCTGCCGGAGACCTTGTTCTCTGACTTTGAACTGGAGTTCTGCGGCCGTGTCGGGGGCGTGTACATTCCCTGATATGGCATGTAGACGCTGCTTCCCGTCGTTTTCTTCTGTTCTGAAGTACTGCTTGCATTCTGTTTGCTTCCGCTTGCACTATTGCCCACTTTTGACGCTACGCTCGATACGGCACTGCTAATCTTGCTCCCTATGCTTGATGCCGCGCTGCTGATTTTGCTGCCTATGCTCGAACTGCTTTTTTTTGAGCTGTTAGAGGATGTCTTTGCACTACCACCAGAAGAACTGCTCCCTGATGAGCGGTGGCTTCCAGATCCTCCATGAGAGCCACTGCCGTAGGAATGAGAACTGCTCCTGCTGGAACTGGAACTAGAACTGCTGCTCGAAAACCATCCGCCGCCGTTTACTGCAAAAAGCTGCTCGTCCGTCAGCTCATCTGCAAATTCTAGAACTTTTTCTTCTCCCTTCATTTCTTTATCTCCTTATTGTAGAATGATGATGATTCAATACAGAAAATCCATTTTCTTTAAGATGTAGTACAGGATGGTATCAGTTCCAGTAACTATCCTCGCATTCGTTTCTATTCCTGCACGTATCGGAAAAACGTCTCCGTGCCTGTTGCTGAATTCAACCCTGTCTATGTTCCCATAGACGGAATAGTACAAGCCGTCCTTTCCGCTGCTGTGTATGTCGGGGTCTATGGAAGTAATGACTCCTTCTGCTCCACTGTATTCAAAATACGGAAATGCCGACAGCCGGTACTTTACCTTCATGTTCACCGATATCTTGCCTATGTCCTTTGATGCCACCTGTATTTCTACCCTAAAATTCCTTGAATCGTTCGGAATGATGTTTACAACTTCCTCATCAGCTCCTATGTAGTCACCCACATTCAAAGAAGAAACTTCTTGAACATAGCCGTCTACAGGAGCCTTTACAATCAGGTATGCAAACTGGTTTTCGAGCTGAACAAGGTTCTGCCTGATGACTTCATACTGCATTTCCAAATCCTTCTTTTCAGCATACAAATCTGCAGAAAATGACTTCTTGTAGGCATCGAGAGTTGCCGTTGCAAGGTTGTATTCCTTTTTCTTCATCTGAATGTTGTACCTTACGCGTCCAAGTTCATGTGCCATGACTTCCTTGTCGTACTCCTGCTTGGCAATGCTTTGCTGTATGGTCAGCTTTTCAAGCTCCACGAGGTAGCTTTCAAACTTAGTGTAGCTGACGGTATCTGATTCCGGCACCAGATTCTTTTCTGCTTCAAAGCTTTTCAACAGAAGGTTATTACCCTGTATGCGAAGCTCAAGATATTCCCTGTTCATTACAAGGTTTTCTTTCTGAATATCATATTCCGAAGTGTCCAAGCTGTAAAGGACATCTCCCTGTAAAACTTTCTGCCCCGGATGAAAATTCAATTCCTTTATTTTCCCTGCAATGACATTCCTTACGGACGAAACGTTTTCCCGTGTCCGCACTATGCCGCTGCACTTGACAACATCATCTATCTTTCCGAATACTATTATGCCCAGTGCCATGGCGCACAGAATGTAGATTGTGGCAAGGAGTACATTTATTTCCCTGGGAGTCTGCATTTCAAAAAACTCCCTCGAATAGAACATTTCATTTTTGTGTTGAAGGAGTATTGTCCTTTTTTCTGACGGCTGTTTGATTTTGTGCCCTCCATAGAGAATAGTATTTTCCTTTTTTTGCAAGCAGTTCTGCATGACTTCCGCTTTCCATCAGGCTTCCCTTTTCGAATACAAAAATTCGGTCACAGTTCTTTATTGTCGAAAGCCTGTGTGCAACCATTATGACGCACCTCGTCTTTACGTACTTGAAGATTGTATCCATTATTGCCTGCTCTGAAATGCTGTCCAGGCTTGCCGTAGCTTCATCAAGAATGAAAAGCTGAGGAGAACGCAGGAGTACTCGGGCAAGGGCTATGCGCTGCCTTTCTCCTCCTGAAAGTGTCGCCCCTTGTTCTCCTACAAGAGTTTGAAGCCTGTCTGGCATTCGCGATATGAATCCCCATGCCTGTGCTGCCTGAGCAGCTCCCTGTATCAGTTTTGGATCTGCAAGCGGAAAGCCCCATGAAATGTTTTCGCTTATCGTACCGCTAAACAGGAGACTTTCCTGCGGAACATAGCCAATTCTTTCCCTGTAGGATTCAAGCGTATAGTCAGATATGTCGGTACCGTTTATTGTGATGTTGCCTTTTGTACAGTTGTAGAACCTCATCAAAAGCTTTAGCAGAGTCGTTTTTCCAGAACCAGAAAGTCCTACGAATGCAACCTTTTCCCCCGCACGAATTTTAAGCGACACATCGTTTAGGGCGTTTCCCCGTGTTCCGTATGTAAACGAAACGTTATGGAATTCAATGTCCCCCTTAAGGTTCTTTGCATCAATTTTGTCAGTTCCATTTTCTTCTTCTTCGGCATCAATTATGTCTGCAAGGCGTTCTGCAGATATGAATACCTCCTGCCAGTATGACTGCATTGTGAGCAGGCGACTCAGAGGGTTCAGAAAAAATCCGGACAATGTTATGAACGATATGAGTTGCCCCAGCGTAATGTCATGTTTGAAAATGCAGTAGCTTCCGAACCAGTACAGGGCGAGTGTTCCGACTCCAGACACAAAGTTTTCAAGGCTGTTCTGCCAGTTTCCAAGTTTTGCAAGGCTGAGCGATTTCCTTGCTGCTTCTACGATTCTTGCTTCTGCCCTTAAAAAAGCTTCCCTTTCTGTGGCAAGTCCTTTTATTGTAGCAATGCCATTGATGCTTTCGTAAATTGATGCATTCTTGTCCGCCTCCAGAATGGCTCTTTCCCTTATGCGCCGTCGGAATGGAGCTGCAAACAGCCAGACTATTACGGACGATATGAATATTGGGATGACCGACACTGGAACTAGCTGTGACCCCATTATAAATAGGGCGATTCCACCGACCACTATCATTATGGAATCCATAACGACAGACAGAGACGTAGACGAAACTGCATTCCGGATGGTCTCTATGTCATATATCCTTGACAGGATTTCTCCAGTCTTCCTTGACGTAAAGAAATTCATTGGAAGGTGAAGCAGGTGATAGAAAAAATCGGAAAGCAGGGCTACGTCTATTTTTGCTCCAAGGCAGATTATTATTTGGGAGCGGCAGAACGTAAGCACCGCCTGAAAAATGAGAACGAGGAGATAGCAGAGTGACGTAAAGTGCAGCGTTGACTTTATTTCGTTGTAAAGTACTTCATCTATCAGAAATCTGAAGTAAAACGCAATGACAATGCCAAACATGGAAAGGAACAGGCTTGCAACCATGAGCTTTGTTACCGTTGCCTTGTACGGACGAAGCAGCGACATGAAGCGGAGCATGGTGCTTTCGTTTTGAGTTCCTTTCCTGAAGCTTGATGTTGGCGATAACAGGAAGAACACGCCCGTCCATCTTTCACAGAATTTTGCTGTTTTAATTTTCCTTATGCCAGTGGCTGGATCGCTTACATGGACAAAATTCTTGGAGACCTTGTAAGCCACTACATAATGGTCGTGATTTTCTTCTATGACATGAAATATCGCAGGAAGAGGTACATCTGCAAGCTCTTCCACAGCCTTTTTCTTTACGGCAAATCCTTTGCATGACAGCCCGAATTTTTCAGCTCCACGCCGGATTCCGTATCCGGAAGTTCCTGCCGTATCGCTTCCGGCAGCCTGCCGTATTCGGTGCAGGGGTTCTTTTCTGCCATAGTATTCCAGTATTATTGCAATGCATACAGCTCCGCAGTCTCGCTCATCGTGCTGCAGGATTCGCTTTATGCGCATGATAGAAACCTTCTTTACGTTTAATTTTCTTTCAACTCTATCACAATTGATTTAAACTGTAAAGGGCTTTTCTATCGTTTCCTTATGGAACGGCACAGGCGAAAGCCGTAATACCATGATTTAACATTAGGTTCATCACTGTTTGTGTATGTAACTTCACAGGATGATTCTGGTGACCCATCACCACCTCCTCGTATTACTCTCTGATTGTTTTCATCGAATAGGCTGATAGGATTTACTTCTGTTTTTTTTGAATATACACCTCCTTTATTCCAGCACCACTCCCATAAATTGCCACTCATGTCATATATGCCAAGTTCATTCGGCATTTTTAGTGCAACCTGCTGTCCGTCTTTTTTTGCATTGTCTTCATACCATCCAACTTCATCCAGTATATCACTTCCACTGTATTTCGTATTTTTCCTTTTTTTCCCACCCTGTGCGGCATAGCACCATTCGGCATCAGTCGGAAGCCTGTAACCGTTGGCATTGAAATTGCACTGGATTGCATTCCATGCTGCCATGTCTCCTACATTTCCATCGCTTTCCGTAAAGTAAGGAATTTCATCTCCCCACAATGACGGATCCGTTTCTCCGTTCAATGTATAGCATGGTTCGTAGCCGTACTTCATGCTCAATCTGTTGCAGAATATGACGGCCTCGTACCAGTTTACATTTGCCGCTGCATAATCTTTTCTGCTTTCGTCAATTTCTTTTCCTATGGAGGGGTAGTACAGTCCGAATGTAACTTCCGTTTCTCCTATCTCAAAACTACTTACCGTTACTTTGTGATAATTCTGCCAATTTGTGCTAAGCCGAAACGCACCACCCTCGACAAAAATCATCTTCGGCTTGGTTGGGTCATCATTCTTTTCTGCGTAGAGTGACTTGTACTCTTCTTCGGTGACAA
>JAFVDR010000052.1 GCA_017476165.1 Treponema sp.
AACACATAGCTCAAAAGAGTGCCGCTAATGAATGCCTGCAACAGAATCTTCAGAAGGACAAGAACCATGACCCAACCGGCAGGCATTTTTTTTACCGCCAGCAGTATCGGAAGGTTCGCAAATCCCAATCTCATAAAGGGCAAAGGCTTGGGAACAGCATATTCCACCGCCGACAGAAAAAGACAGAGTGCAGAAAAAAAGGATAGCTGGTTTAATCGTTGTCCAAGCCGCATGCATTCATTATAAAGCTTTATGCAGAATAAAGAAAGGGCTTTTGTTTGACTTGCTGTAGCAGTACGCTCATGATGATTATGCCACTGGCCATGATGATTACGCCCACTGGCCATAATGATTACGCCCAGTTGATTTCGTGACTCTGGCAAGACGAGCTGCACCCCCTAGTTGCAAGCCATATAGTTCTAGCACATCGCTCCATTGTGTGCTAAAATGGTATGCGCATATAGCAAAAAGTAAGACCATGACAGAACGCAAATCGTTTTTCAGAGCACTGCTAAGCATACTCATCATGCTGTCCATTTCAGTAACAGCACTCCAAGCAAAGACAATACCCTTTGAATTCATTCCCTTCGGAAGCAAAGCACCAATCCAAAAGCAGATACCCCTTGAATGGAACGAAAACTGGCTGCAAGAAAGTTCCTTTACCTACAACCACGACATTGCCCGCGTGGCATGCGCACTGTCGGACATTGCCTATGCAGATGTCCTGTCGCAGCCGCAGGACAATCCCATTGTACGGACATATCTCAAACTGGGGGCAAAGACTGAGTCCATCAGGACACATTACGACATCAATTACGATGACAGGGTGTGGGGCAACGACCAGTGTGCTTTTTCCCTTGCACACACGGACAGCATTTTGTTCATTACCATACGGGGAACACCGTTCAACACAAACGAATGGCTTTCAAACATCAATATCAGCAATGCAACGGCAAACGAAACATCGCTGCACGAAGGATTCCTGAAAGCCACGTTCCAGGTGCACGATGCCGTCATGCAGTACATCAAAAGCGAAAAACTGGATGCACGCACTATCAGGCTCCTCATTACCGGGCACAGCCGGGGAGCAGCCGTGGCAAACCTGCTTGCTGCATGCTTTGCCACGGAAAACGAATTTCCAGAAGAACACATGTTTGCCTACACGTTTGCTTCTCCAAACGTTACCACAGGTAAAAACACAAACTCCAGCCAGTTCGACTTTATCTGGAACATCGTCAATGCAGAAGACATTGTTCCCACCTTGCCGCCCAACAGAAAGAAATGGTCGTTTTCAAAATACGGCAAAACGCGTGTGCTGGTGAACAGCTGGAACACAGACCAAACCACTTATGAAGAACAGCTTCTTCCCAAGATAAACGAACTGTTCACACAGATACAGGGGCGAAACTACTGTCCGTTTGAAACAGGTTCGTTCATTCCGGTGCAGATTACGATGATGCTCACTGGCATTACAAAAGATGTAGACGACTACTACAACGGCATTGCAAGAGTACACAAAAAAGGGGCTTCCATTCTAGAAAAGACCGACATGGAAAGTGTGTTTGCCCCACAGCCAAACGAAAAAAACTCCGTCATGGACAAGATAACGGCATTCCTGAGGAAACGGACGGGCGGTGTATCGGACTATGCTGCAATTGCAGTAAAGGACATGCATGCCCTCGAAACCTATTTTTCGTATCTGGCAGCCCTTTCCGAGCAAGAAGCCTTTTCTACGCTGGGATTCAGCCAAATCATCATCAAAGGCATGCCCGATGGCTTTGTTCAGGACGCAGACGGATCTACGCTGCTCCGTTTTCAGGAAGGCAGAGTGCAGTATACCTCCATAAAGCTTCCTGTTGCAGCTCGAGACAAGGGGTTTGACAGCATCGTCATAGGGTTTCCTGCAACGCAGAACTTCAAGATTGTGATGTCCAAGACAAGCCTTGCCCCCACGGCAATCAAGGCTACCATAGAGCACTACGATGCCGCAGGAAACCTTGTGCAGACTCATAAAAACCAGAAGTTTTATGCAGACATGTCAAAGCTGTACGTCATAGATGCCGGAGCATGCACGCTTGCAGACGACTGCATTTACACACGGACACTCACTGGTGCAGAAAAAAAGAAGATTGTCCGTGACACGGGGTTGTCCGAAACCCAGAATGTACGCTTGACGTTTGAAGTAAACCTGAACACCGAAGGATATCTTGGCTACGGCATTCACTTTGGCCCTGCAAAAATATATGCAACGCTGCTGTCTTCGACCGATGTGTTCAATCATGCACGCGTTGTAGACATTCAGCCCGGCATAGGAACGCAGATGCAGATTACGGGACCGCTGATATTTGACATGGAAGGGATTTTAAAATGCACGTGGCTTTCGGATGATTTTGCCGTTATCCCGTCAGTCAGGGCCTCGCTTTCATTCCTTCCATTCAGACGGGTAAGAATCTTTGCAGCAGGATGCGCAGACTTCAAGATAGACGGCTTTAATGACCACGCGTTTGCATCTTCTGTGCGCCCCATCAGCATGTCGATGTACAGCATTGCCGATGACGTGCACATTGCACCAAGCGTGCAGGTGGGAATCCGTTTTTAACGTTTCTTCAGCAATGCGGCAAACGGATTGTACGTTTCACCGTCATCATCGTTTGCATGCAGCTTTTCATACTCCATGGCATTTTCTTCTTCTTCATTTGACACGACAGGAGAAAGGGCAATGCGCTTTTCTTCCATGTCAACACTGTCTACAATGACAGAAAGAGGACTTCCGACAGAGTACACTTTTTTCAAATTCGTATTGCGCTCCACCGGCAGTTTTGAAATGTGCACAAGACCGTCAACGGCAGGAGCAAGGTTTACGAACAGGCCAAAGTCTGCAACACGGCTGATTGTCGCATCAATCTTTGTGCCCACAGGAAATTTTTTGTCCATGCCGTTCCACGGATCAGCTTCAAGAACCTTTGTACTCAACGAAACACGTTCCTTGTCCCAGTCTGCACGGATAATCTGAGCTTCGACTTCCTGTCCAACGGAAAGGACATCGTGAATGTCGTTTACCCGAACGTGGCTGATTTCAGACACGGGCAGCAGAGCTTCAAATCCATTGATTGAAACGAACGCTCCGTAGCTTTCAATGCGGGTGACAGCACCCTTTACAACAGAGCCAACCTGCAGTGCACCGGCAAGCTTTGCCTTTTCGGCCTGAGCCTGTTCTTCCAGAATGCTGCGGTTTGAAACAATGATGTTCTTGCCTTCATTTTTATATTCCTGAATCTTAAACGTCTGATGAGTACCCACATATTCAGCAGGTTCCTTTCTGTTCTTAAAGCCCATCTGGCTGTACGGACAGAATGCACGGACAGAGCCAATCATGACTTCAAAGCCACCTTTGATTTCCTGCGTAACATGACCTTCTACAGGGATGCCGTTCTTCCATGCAGCTTCAAGGGCATCCTTTCCGGCACTCTTGCCTGCAATCTTCGTAGTAAAATGAAGTTCGTCATTATTTGCACTGGCAAAGTATACAGTAATCTTGTCTCCTTCTTTTACAGAAACGTTTCCGTTTTCATCCGTAAATTCAGCCTTATCTACAAAACCTTCGCTTTTCAGTCCCAAGTCAATGAATACAGTATCTCCCGTTACGGCAACAACAGTTGTTTGAACAGCCTGTCCAGGATTATAAAGATTTTTCATAATGTCTCCTCTATTAGAGCCGTCCAGAAACTTCAGTTCCCAAACAGCAACCTCGAAAATCCGCATTTTTGCAAGGCTTTAGCCTGAAAAATTGCAAGACCAGTGAAGAAACCATCGGGCTTCCAAACAGGTCCACTTATACAACGGTGAGTATACATTTTTTTCGTCATTTAGACAATAAAAAGGGCACTTCCAAAAAAAGGAAGTGCCCCGTGCTCATCAAATGCGTCAGCTTGAAAAACTTACTTTCTGACGATGATGTTTATGTCGTCTTTGCCAGAAACAATTTCATAGGTAAAGTCTTCTTCGGTATTCATTTCCTGCACCGAAAAATAGCGGAAATCGTCAAGATCCATCTTTTTGCTCACCTGCTTGAGCTTTTTCGTGTTGCCCTTGTTTGCAGAACCAGTTGCATACGTTACCCACACATGCTTTTTTTTGTCGTAGCCGTGGACGGTAAATGACAGTGCATCCATGCCCGTTTCGTTCACAATGAAAATCTTGTCATCGTAGTCAGCATCAAGCTTTTTTGCGTCAAACACATAGGTGCGGACGTTGTTCTTCATGTACGGCAGGGGTGAAGCCGCCGTGTCTGCATCAGCTTCCCAAATGAAAAAGTTCAGGTTCTTGTTCAGCTGGTTGCTCGTAATCTGAAACTGTTTGTTTTCAGGGCTTACAATCTTGATGCCGTAGTACTGGTAGCGCAGATACTGATCAGAACTGCCTTTAAGCTTTGGTTCATCTCCAAAACCTTCGAGCGTAACAGTGCCTAAATCAGCCCAGCGGTTGCCTTCATTGCCACCGTATCCAAAAATCTGTGCCTTGATTGTACCGTCGCAGGCATAGTCATACACTTTTATCATGGAACTGAACCGAGTGCCGCCCTCATTGCGAATTGCATAGGAATCTACAACCAGAACGTTTTCACCGTCAAGAACAGGAACTTTCTGGGCATACAGCGTTGCAGCTGCAGCAAACAGAAATGCACTTGCAAAAACCTTTTGAAACATTTTCATAAAACAACCTCTATTCCTATAACACCTTACTGTGCATTGCGGTTACCTAAATTCACGCACATGCCCACATAAAATTTCAGCAGCCGTCCAGATGTAACCTTGTAGTTTTCGGTCAACGTTGTACCGTTTCCTGAATATTCAACATCGCTGAAACTGTTCAGGGGCATGGCAAAGTCAAAGCCTGCATCTAAGCCCAGGGATGTCTTGCTCGTAGAAAACAGCCATTCCCGAAGCCCCAGAGACACATTCACCATGATGTTCTTTTCCTTGTAGCGCATAGCCCCAGCATCAGTTTTTATCTTTATGTTCTGAAGGTTAAAGCGCACTCCAGGACAAACGTACAGAGATGTATACTTGCCGAACGAAAGCCGGGCTGCAGGACCTGCCTCAACCGAAAAGACATAGCCATTGTCAACCTTTACATCTTCATCCTCAAGCATGCACTTGCTGAACAGATGGTAGCAGACAGCAGAACCAATGCCCACGTCAAGACTCTTGAACGGAGAGCCTAAAAAAACAGTTGCGCTGCCGCCCAGTCCCGCAGGTGAACTGATTTTCTTTTGCAATGAACCTTCATGATAGTTGTGGAAAATGCCGTTGCCGGTAAATTCTACCGAGGAACTGCATTCTGTAAGGCAACTGTAATCGATTGAAAATTCAAAGGAAGGTTTTGCAAAGCAAAAGGCTGTGGAAACAAACAGAATAAGCAACAAAAGAAAGAGTTTTGCACTAAAGATACTTTTTAACATGCATTAATTATGCTGAAGCACGGCTAAAAAGTCAATCGGTCAAACAGCAGCTCCATTGCCCCCAGACCATCACGAACAGACAATCAAAGCTCACTCATGCCAGTCTCAGAAGTAACTGGCTTTTGAAACTGTCACAATCTTTTTGAAATTCCTTCTTTCATGTGTTACACTATGCGTACTATGAAATATAAACTTGTATTCAAACGGCGTGTCTTTATGACCATATCCATAGCGGCAGCAGCCCTTGCTGCTTTTTTCCTTTTTTTCGGCGACAAGGCTCTCTCTCTCTTTTTGCCTGCAAAAGAACAAATGCCGTACAGCCAGTTCTACTCCCTTGTGGAACAGAAGCAGGTTTCATCGGCCGTCATCAAGAACAGTCGCATTACCTTTCGTTCGCAAGATGCAGAATATACAACGCAGAATCCAGAATCTCCCCTGCTAAAAGAATTCCTCATGCGCAACGACGTGCAGGTAACGGAGGAAACGGACGGAACGGAAATCATTTCGATTGCCATGGACATCCTTTTTTACCTGTTCTTTTTCGGCATCATCATTGTTGCATTCCGCAAATTCATTTCGCCGAACACATTCAAAGTCGTCCACAACACAGGCAAGACGTTCAACGACATTGTGGGCATGGAACGGCTCAAATTCGACATGAAGCAGGTCATGGACATGATGCAGAATCCCGAACTGTACCGGAAGAAAGGCATGCGGATGCCGAAAGGCATTCTGCTGGAAGGTGAACCGGGCAACGGAAAGACACTGTTTGCCAAAGCATTGGCTGGCGAAGCAAAGGTCAATTTCATTCCGGCCAAAGCGACAGACTTTGAAAGCATGTTCATGGCCATCGGCCCCATGAAAGTAAAGCTCTTGTTCCGAAAAGCCAGGCGCAAGGCTCCGTGCATTGTCTTTATAGATGAATTTGACGGCATCGGCACAAAGCGAAACTACTCGGGTTCTGCCATAGAAACGGAAAACACACGGATCGTCACAGCCCTGCTGAACGAACTGGACGGCTTTGAAGCCACAGAAGGCGTTCTGGTTGTTGCCGCAACCAACAGCATTTCAGCCCTTGATCCTGCCCTCATCCGCCCGGGACGCTTTGACGCACGCGTTGCCGTGCCGTATCCCAACGACGAAGAACGCAGACAACTGGTGGAACTATACGCCCGTGGCAAGCAGTTTTCAAGCGACTGCACGCCGACACTGCTTGCAAAGAAATTCAAGGGCTTTTCCTGTGCCAAAATTGAATCAGTCATTAACAAGGCCTGCATGATTGCCGTACAGAATGCAAGCAGTCAAACTGATGCACAGGCATCCGAACCGCAAGCTGTCATAACGCTTGCAGCCGTTGAAGATGCCCTGCACCAGCTTTAAGTACCTGAGGGCATGAGCCAGTTATTCAAACGATACGCGGTCTTCGTCATTTTCGTTTACAACAACGAACCATTTGCCGGGAGCATCAACCCAGTACTTCTTGAACACGTCCACAACCTGTGATGCGGTTGCGTCATGAATCTGAGAGACAGTCTTGCGAGTCCGGAACGGCTCGTTGTACGTAAGCAGGTTGTACACCATGCTGGCTCCCATTCCCTGCACCGTTGCCTGAGGGCTGTACGTTGCAATAATCTGTGCATTCTTGTAGCTCTGAAGCCGCTTGTCCACAGTAGAAAACTCAAACTTTCCGCTCTTGTCGGTGCTGTCAATGAGCTTGCCCTGTGCCAAGTAGTCGCGGGCCTCTTTTACACGCGAAGCAAAGTGCTCCACATCAGACATCTTGTACAGCTGCACCATGCCCAGCGATGCCTTGCCGCCAGAAATATATGCACTCGGCGTGTAGCACACTCCGTAATGCTCGCGCACCACATTAAACAGCGTGTCATTATACATGTCCGCAGCAAGCAGCATAGGCAGATAGTCGTCGTCGTTTTCAGCAGGAGCCGATACGGCATAGGCTGCATGGCCGCTTCCAGAGGCAACGCTTTCAAGCGTAAACACCTCGTCTTCGCCTGACACTACATACGGAGGGACAATGCCTGCAATTTCCGCCTGCAAAGCCTCGTTGTTGCGGTTCTTCTTTTTGTTTGCCCGCTTGTCCTTGCTCGTCTTGCTGGATTTGCTCTGGATTGTACCCAGCGTCTTTTCTAGCTCCTTCATAAGGTTGTCCGCATTCACGTTGCCAGTGGCAACGACAAAGATGTTCTGTGGACGAACAATATCATCGTACAGCTGGGTAAAATCACCTTTTGTCCACATGGCATTCATGGACTCTTCCGTCAGAGTCCTGCGTTTTGCATACGGATGATTTGTTGTTACACACGTCAAAATCTTATCTTCAAGGAATGCAAAAGGTTCACTCTTCATGGGAGTAACATCCTTATCTACGCAATTCGCTTTACCAATATAGGTTCCCACCTGAAAATTAGGATGCATAAATCCATCAAGGAACAGAGGCAATGTCTTTGAAAGGAAGATATCCGTTGTACCAAGGCTGAGAACGCTGCCTTCGGTATATGTATTCGCATATACCGAAGAACGAGTTTCTGCAAGAATCTTGCGCCATGACTCCTGATTATACACGCGAGACATTACACACATTCCCTCAAACAAAGATTCCTCAAGTCCAGAATACTTTGAAGATTTAAGATATGTAGGGCCTCCACGAACGCCAATGTGGATGTAATTTACCCTCTTGTTCTCGTCATACAAAAAGTATACAGGAATGCCGTTCTTCAAATTCCTTGTCTCGTACTTCGGAGGCTCCCACACCATGTATTTCTTAGAAGCCGCCAAGTCCTGCGTCGGCACATAAATCTTTGTCTTTTGAGGAACAGCAGTTTCCTTTGCAATCTTGGCAGCATCAGGGGCAAACTTCTTGTCCTTCCACCATTTGGTCTGCTTTTCCTTCCACAACTTGGAGTCTTTTTCCTTGATGATGTCATAGGAAGAAAGCCATTTTTCAATTGTGTAGTCTTTTATGGATAATCCACTCGCATACCGTTCTGCCAGTACGGTCTGATACGTACCGTCACTAGTGACGTAGACAATCAGAGGGTTGGCTTCCGTAATGTATTTCTTTACCCATTCAACGGCATCTTCCCTCGTTATGTTGCGGATGTTATCATAATAATTGTAGTAATAATCAGCGGAAGAAGAACGTGCCCAAAAGCTACGCAATGACGACAAAAGACCTTCTGCCGACTGAGTGTTCTTAAGCCGAGAAGCCTGCATTTTATTAATGATGAGTTCCTTCTTTTCAGGCGAGAAGGCATATTTTTTGCTCACCACGGCAGGAATCTGCTTCTTTATGATTTCGTCAAACATAAAGTCGTCAGTAATTTCCGTTTGGCATGAAATGGAAAAAAGACTTCCGGAACCTCTGGCAGCATAACTTACATCTATTGCCCCCGCATTGGCAAACTGATACCTTTTCTGCGAAAGCATTGCCTGCTTAAAATCTTCAGAATCCTCGTTAAGCAATGCAGCAAGATATGCAGCTATGTAAGAATCTTTTTCGTTAAAGCTCAAGTCCGGCCCACGGAATATAATGGATAGTTCTGCCGCATACGACTTTGAATCAAAAACAAAAGCTGATTTCTGCCTTTGTTCCAGCGGATTCAAACTTGGCTGGACAGGAAGCTCCGGTGCACTGTTGCCGTTGTTGCTCCAGCTGCCAAAAATTTTCTGCGTCATGTCGAAGACTTCATCGGGAGTCACGTCACCGCCAATGAACAGGGCGGAATTTGCAGGAATGTAGTACTTGCTCTGCATGTCCCTCATCTGCGCAACAGTCGCATTCCTTACGACACTAACAGCACCGGCAGGATCAAGCCTGTACGGAGCATCAGGAAACAGCGTCTTTTCCACATAGTTAGAAAGAAAATCAAAATTTCCCTTTACATCTCCCTGAATTTCGGAAAGCACGACTTTCTTTTCGTTTTCAAGCTCCTGCTCGTTCATGAGCGGAGCACGGATTGCGGCATTCCAGAATGCCATGCCGTTTTCCAGCTGATCGGATGGCAATGTAAAGTAATAGTGTACGCAGTCTATTTCCGTATATGCATTCCACTTTGAAACGCCCATATCCTTTACTGCACGCTGCACGGCAGCAGAATTCGTGTACAGCTCGTTGCCCTTGAACATCATGTGCTCGTACAGGTGGAACAATCCGGCAGTTTCAGGAGTTTGCGTTGTCGCACCAGCTTTTACCGCAATCTCAATGTACACGAGCGGCACGGAATGGTTTTCCGCCACAAAAAGCGACAGCCCGTTGTCCAGCTTGTACTCATACAAATCGTCTATCGGAGTCTCTTTTGCCGCAAGCGTCAGCATGGACGAAAGCACAATGGTTGCAAAGACTACCATAAATTTTTTTACCTGTTTCATTAAAACCTCTCTTTATCAAATATTTTCTACAAAAAATAACAAAGTTTTATTCTTAAGAGTTACATAATCTTGATTTTTTCTTGTGTTTATGGGAATATGGCAAAAAAAAGGGAGACATGCAGAAAATGAATGATGAAAATCGTGAAAACCTGACGGCAAAAGGCTTTAAGCAGGTAGGCATAGACTGGCTTGGAACACAGGGCAAATACTATTTTGACGTGCAGGACAAGCAGGATTCCGAAACACAGCTTGAAGTTTCATTTTCACTAGCACCGAACACAGAAAAGAACAAGCTGTTCGAGTACCTCGACACCATGCAAAAGGATCAGGTCATTTCGGACTACTCCATGGCAGACAGCAAAGTACGCGCCACATACAACGAAAGTACGGAAAGAGAAATAGGAACATTCATCAAAGGACTTGCCGAAAAGCTGGAAGAAATAGATGCACGGTGCGTATGCAGCAGCTGTTCAAGCACCGAAGATCTTGCCTACTATGCAAGCGAAACGTCCCATGCACTGCTGTGCGAAGACTGTGCACGCAAAGCCATGAACGATCTTGAAGCAGACAAGGCCGGCAAGGGCAATTACATACAGGGATTTTTGGCAAGCCTTGCAGGAGCAATCATCGGATCATTCTTGTGGATTGTCATTGGAGCATTGGGATTTGTGGCTTCCATTGCAGGATTCGCCATTGCCTGGTGTGCATTCACTGGCTATACATTTGCAAAAGGCAAGCTGACAAAGAAAGGCATCGTGCTGAACGTTGTAGCAATCGTCATTGCATTCATTTTTGCCCAGTATGCAGGCCTGTTCATTGACTTTTTGAAAGAAGTTGAGTCAGTAAAAGGACATCCCATCCTTGCGCTCAGGGTATTCCTGCTCATAACGCCCGAAATGCTTTCTGACGGTGAATTTGTAAAGGGACTTTTGCCAAACATAGGGCTTGGACTTCTGTTTGCGTTCCTCGGCACGTACCGAATGATTGCAAACAACTTCAAGACCGCAAAAGCCCAGGAAAACCTAAAGATAGAAAAACTTGACCTTTAGGCATGTGTGCTACCAGGCAACCTCTCATGATTCAGCGATTACACTTGGAACTGGTCAATCTGCATTCCGATGCGGAAACCATGTATTGTTCAGCAGATTCAACGATATTCTGCTTCAGAACGCGGCTCTGATTCCTCAATATGGGAACGGAAAGAATCAAAATTGAAAACAAAACAAGAACGGCATAGCTAAGTACAAGTTTTTGCCCCAGTTTCTTCATGAAGCCTCCGAAGTAGAAAAAATACAAGCTCCATTTATGGCATCACAACCTTTTCAATCCGTAAATGACCGACAGAGAACTTTTTTCTATGGTAAAAGCACATGATTTTGCCCGGCTCCACTGGAATACATTGAACCGCAGAAAACTATTTAGCCTGTGTATACTGCGCACGGAATCCGCCTTGACGTATACGTAGATGACGGAAAGAAGGTCTACGATGTGGGCAGAATCGTAAAGATAGGAGTAAACTATTCAAGCGCAGCACGTCAGCTTACGGAATGGATGATTATATGAAAAGAAACATTTCTGCAATGTGCGTACACATGAGCAGATTGCCTAGGCCGTGGGGCTGCCGCTGAAAATAGAAGAGCTGGCAGCTGAACTGGAACAGAAATAATAGATTATGGGACTGTCCAAAAAGAAAGGACGCAGTGGCTGAGCGGAGCCGAAAACTCCACAACAGAAAGATTATCACTTCGACTACACTCAGCGACCATGCGTAAAGAACTTTTCGTCATTACCTTTCGTAAACCTCGTTGGTGTCGAAAAAGCTACTCACGCTAAGAGAGACATATTGACCTGCTGTTGTGCCTGGAACTGACTGCCACCAGCTATTCGTACCTTCCACAGTAAGACTTGTCAAATCAGCGTTCAAAAATGCATTAGCGTAAATCTTATTAACCGAGGCAGGCAATGTAGTTGAAAAACCTACACCTGAGTCACATCCTACAACGGAAAACGCATACTCACCAATTTCTTCAAGGTTTGAAGGAAGGGTTATGGATGCAAGCTGTCTCATTCCATAAAAAGCATTGTTTCCTATTTTCGTGACGCTGTCAGGCAGATTAATCGCCATTATCTTTGAGAGGCTGTAGTTACCAGTGCCAGTCATGAAACAGTAGTCAGGAATTTCCGTAAGACCATCGCCAGAGAGCGTCAGATTGCTGTACAGTTCCTTGGTATAATTCCCATCATCGTCAAGCACCGAAAATTCACCCAGATGACTTAAAATGCTTGCAAGGTTGGCATTCGTCACCCCTGTAATGGTTATCGGATATGGGCTTGTATTAGAGCTGGTGTTTGCAAACTCTGTCGCAAGGAATTGCTCCACAGTGCCGCTAAAGCTTGTTGCAGCAGTCGCAGCACCACACACCGCGTACAGGGTGATGTCTCTCGTTATGGGAGTTGCAAAGCTGAATGCTGTCGTTGCCGTGGCCGATGTTGCCCAAAAAGAAAATGGTGCAGGTAAAGTTTCAGAGGAAGGATCTGCTGGCTTTGTCGCCGTATAGCC
>JAFVDR010000053.1 GCA_017476165.1 Treponema sp.
CAGCACTCGTATCATGTCGGGAATCCTCCGGTATGCATATCGTTACGGTTGTACCACTCCCAGCCTTTGAATGAATAGATAACCCGTAACCATCTCCGTACAAAAGCTTTAGCCGAGCATGTGTATTCACAAGTGCTATGCCATTGCTGCCCAGTCGTTTTGTCCTCGTTACCGTGCGCAGATTTTCCTGAATTTCCTGCAACGTGTTTTCATCCAATCCGCTTCCATCATCCTGCACTTCTATCAGAATGTCACGCTTGCCATCTGCACGAGTTTTAAAATATCCCCGAATGTACAGCGTTCCGCTCATGCCTTTTTCTTCTAGCCCATGCACAAGAGCATTCTCAACCACGGGCTGTATGACGAGTCTTGGAATAGGATACGACAACAGTTTTTGGTCAATTTCTTCTACAAAAAGGAATTTATTTTCCCATCGCATGGCTTCAATATCAAAGTAATTGCGGACAATTTCAAGTGCATGTTCAATTGAACAGAAATCCCCCTCCGAAGCAAAACTATCTCGCAACAGCTTTCCAAGATTGGTTACCATTTTTGAGATTTTAGTTGCTCCGGCAAATTTTGCCATTGACTTAATAGAATTAAGCGTATTGTACAGAAAGTGGGGGCTTATCTGAGCCTGCAAAGATTTTACTTCGGCAACACGCAACAACCGCTGCTGTTCAACGCGATCATCAGTCAATTTTGAAATATGACTTACCATCTTATTAAAGCGGCGAATCAAAAACATCATGTCCCTATCCGCCAGAGGATTCGAAGGTTCTGGACACTGAACATCCAGTTCCCCTGATTCGGCAAGCTGCATGGCATCGGCAAGGCTTCGCACAGGTTGTGCAACAGAACGAGAAAACACAGCCGAAATGACAATGGCAAACAACGCTGTCAAAAAAGCAGTCATGACGGTCAGATGACGAAGGCCATGAATGAACCAAAGGTTTTCATCTTCAGGAAGAATACCGCACACGGAAAGATGCGTTTGCAAAAAAGGAGACGGAATGGTTTCCGCCACAGATGACGATATTATTTTTGACACTGAACAGTGAATGTCCTGAATGAAAGAGCCTTCATTTTCGCCAGAAAAACAGCTGTACGCAATGCATCCGCTGGCATCATAGATATAGAATTGAGAAAATATATTCATGCCAGACACTTCGGAAAGCCTGTTAGAAAATCCGCTCCTCAGAATATCAACAATGACACATCCAACAGCTCCCACAGGAACGCATACTGCGGCAATGCAATTTCCCGTAAGGGGATGAGGCTGAACAAACATGGTAGCAGCACCGTTTTCCTTCATCCTGTGAAATATCCCCCAGTCTGAATATGATGCAAGATGATACTCAGGAGGTACCGTACCTCGTGAAATGGTATGTTCCAGTTCAAATGAAACGATATACACCTGATAATCAGAATCTTTTCCTCGCTGGGCAATATCCTGAAACAAGTTTGAAATCATTGCATTATTTTCTTCCAAATCCCCACGTCCAGAACACAAATCCTCCACAAATGAAGAAGAAGCAAGAGTGGTTCCCAAGGAAAAAGCATCGTCAACAGTAGCCTCTGTTGCGTCCATGACGGAGCTAACAACATCACGAGCCTGCCGCATCGAATTCCGTTTGAGTGTCCACTGACTAATTTCCATGAATACGAATGAAAGCAAAAACAATGGTACAATGCTGCTCATAATAAACAGCAGAAGCAGCCTCCGGGAAAAGGAAAGGTTAGTCAAAAAATGAAGCAGCGAATTACCGATATGCATGGAAACTATCCGATTTCCATATTATACCATGAGATTTTCGTATTGAAAAGCTGTCCTAAAGATTGACTTGTGCCAGAAACTCTTGCACGGAAAAATAAAAAAGACTAGGCATACACCTAGTCTTTCTAGCGCCCCCTGCAAGGATTGAACTTGCGACAGACGGATTAACAGTCCGTTGCTCTACCAACTGAGCTAAGGGAGCATTTACTTAACGTGATTAACATGTTACACAAAAATAAAATTATTGTCAAGCAGTTATGTAAGAAAAAAAGAATTTCCTGTAAATTTATCCATTGCAGTGATATTTGTTCATTATCGTAATATGCGTAAATCGGGAAAGTTCTCTAGAAACGGTTCTACAGGAACATTCTTACAGTCAATAGAGTATCCTTCGGGCTTTTTCTCAAAGTGAACCTTCGTCAGGCAGTAGATGTCATCGACAACATCTATGAATATATATGGTTTGCATCGCAGAAACTGCGTACAACAACATCAAAACTCATGTCCTCAAAGTGAAAGCTTGCAATTCCTGCAACGGTATCGTAGAGGGTGATGGACTTGCTGCACATCTTTGCATAGGAATAACTGCCCTGCGTGTCAATAACCAAGAGACACGGTCTTTGCATTGTCCACGAGAACCATCAGCACCGCCCCTGCGGACAGAAAGGGAGCAAAAGAAATTCTGAAACTGCGGCTTTTATTCCTTAAGAATGCAACTGCATATACGATTGCGAGAATGGATGCACATGAAAAGGCAACAAATTCCAAAGGAAAGCCAAGGGAATACCCCAATGCGACAGAAAGCTTTACGTCTCCGAATCCGAGTCCACCGTACATCCTGTAGATGCAAAAGAACAAGCAGAACGAAGCAAGCGTTGCAAGGACAGCAAAAGGAATGTGGGTTCTATTGAACAGCAGGTCATGCGTTACCATCAGCACGAACAGCAGGACAACAAGAATGTCGGGGACAATGTATTTGCGGCAGTCAATGATGGATATTGGAACACAGGTTGTAATGAGAACAGCAAGGGTATACGTCATAACGATTTGTCCTTTTTTGCGAAAGGATAGGACATTACCACAAGAATTGCGAGGGGTACATATTTTTTTGTCATTTTAAGCATTCCTATTGACAAAAATACGATTTGCCTGTATTTTCAAGACATTATTAAACTTGTTCCGCAACTACGCCGCCGCTCAGGCTGACGAGTTCAAACAAGTCTGTTTATTGAATTATGAAGAATTACAAAATGTTTTTAGTACAGTTGGGACTATTACTCCTGACAACAGCTTCCTCTCTCCATTCCCAGATACTCAAGAATGCGGAACGCACATCACTCACGGCAAGGATTCCCATAGGCTTTTCATGGTGGGCACCGGCAGACGATGACTGGCGCAGCTCGCTCACAGGCATAGCGGGAGCACGTGCCGGAATAGAACTTTTTCCCGTAAAGGCAGGCTTGACGCCTGAGGACGGAATGCTCCGCCTTTATTTCAGGAGCCTCATAAACTGGCGGCTTGGAACGGGAAGCAGGACCACTTACAGTGCAATGTTCAATGAAGTCGGAATTCAGGCGGGACTGTTCACAAGGCTGAACATCACCAGACAGCACTCCATTTTTGCAGGTGCAGGTCCAATGTATGC
>JAFVDR010000054.1 GCA_017476165.1 Treponema sp.
ACGTGGCAGCCCAGAAAGAAGAGTCTCTTGAAGAAGGCATCCGTATCGGACGAGAAGAAGGACGAGAAGAAGGACGAGAAGAAGGACGAGAAGAAGGTCTTGAAGAAGGTCTTGAAAAAGGACTAAAAGAAGGAATATCTCAGAGTTTAAGAAATCTAATTCTAAATCTGAAACTGACACCTTCACAGGCAATGGAAGCTTTGGGAATACCTAGTGAAGACCAGAATTCATTTTTATCAAAACTGTCATAAAATGAAATAATTCCTGCATAGACACAGAAAATATAAGTGACTATGCAGGAATTTAATTTAAAATATAAAAATATGAATGCCTGTCAATATAGAAAATCAATACCTGTTAGCAAAATAAACTGCCATTTGCATGGCCAGTCGGCGGAATTTTGGGCAGTTTTATTAAAGCAGGTTTAAAAAACTGCCGTAAATGTACCTTGCAAATACGGCTCTCTGCCTAACGCATAAAATCCAGTGCACATAATCGTCACGGCCAGTGCGTTTCGTTGCAAAATCCAGTGCGTTTCGTTGCAAAATCCAGTGAACAATCTGCAAATCCTCTGCCCAAGCCTTTTTTCTCCGGCAATTTTGGTAAGAAACAAATTTAAAAGGATGCGCACATGAAGGACAAATCGTTATGACGTATACTTGTGCTATTTTTTTTCTACAGGAGATACGGTGGACAGACAAGACTTTGCAGTTCCACAAAAAAAGCTGTACGAGCCAATCTGAAATGATGTGGGAAGAGATGCATCGGTTTTGAACTGCCTGTGGGGTTCCGAACTTGTCCAATATATGATAAAATGGAGCAGAGTACCATGAAAAGCATTTCCTTTCCACGATGCATGATAGCATCTCCTGCCAGCGGAAGCGGCAAAACAGTCATTACGTGCGGCATAATCAAAATGCTGCTGGACAAAGGTGTTCCTGTTCAATCGTTTAAATGCGGTCCCGACTACATTGATCCCATGTTTCACAGAACTGTCCTTGGTGTGCCATCATTCAATGTCGATACCTATTTTACAGATGATAATCTGACAAAGGCCTTGTTTGCAGAAAAACGTGAAGGGCAGCCAGAGCAGTCTGTTGCAATTGTAGAAGGGGTAATGGGCTTTTATGATGGTCTTGCCGGAAAGAAATTGGAGGCATCCAGCAGTGATGTTGCCCGTGTCCTTGGGCTGCCTGTCATTCTTGTTGTCGATGCAAAAGGAATGAGCCGTTCCGTTGTAGCTCTTTTAAAAGGTTTTCTTGCCTGCGATGAACATCATTCAATCAAAGCTGTCATTCTGAACAGGGTTTCTGCAATGACGTTTCAGATTTTAAGGGAGTTGATTGAAACGGAAACCGGGCTGTGCGTTCTGGGCTATGTACCGGCAAACAGCGAATGTGAATGGAAAAGCCGCCATTTGGGACTGGTCCTGCCCCATGAAGTAAGTGATGTCCATGCATCGATTGCTCGCTTTGCACATGCCCTGTCATCTACGGTTGATGTGCAGAAACTTTTGGAAATAGCCCATTCTGCAGAGCTGTTTGAAGCTCCTGCGGTGGACTTTCTGGTGCCGTGTACTCCTGTGTCCAGCAAAAAAATACGGATTTCCGTTGCACGGGACGAAGCCTTTTGCTTTTACTATGAAGACAACTTGCGGCTGTTGCAGAAACTGGGGGCGAACATTCAGTATTTTTCACCTTTGCATGATGCACAGCTGCCTGCCTGCGATGGAATCATCTTGGGCGGTGGCTATCCCGAGCTGTATGGAAAAGAACTTGAAGGCAACACGACCATGCGGACGTCAATCAGGCATGCCGTGCAGGACATGCGGATTCCCGTCCTTGCAGAATGTGGCGGCTTTATGTATTTGCAGGAAAGTCTGAAGGATAAGGATGGAACGGTATGGAAAATGACAGGTGTCATTCCAGGGCAATCTTTTTATGCAGATGCGCTTGTCCGCTTTGGCTACGCTGCGTTTTCAGGGAATGGCATGACCATAAAGGGGCATGAGTTTCATTATTTTGACAGCACGAACAACGGTGCTGCATATACTGCCCAAAAGCCCTTTTCTCAAAGAAGTTGGCAGTGCATGGTGCTGAC
>JAFVDR010000055.1 GCA_017476165.1 Treponema sp.
AATGCATGCCCTTCATATGCATTGGATTACAACGGGAACAGGCTTTTAACGGACAAGCGAATGTCTCTGTTTTCATGGTGGTTTGAAACAAACTGTCAGCAAGCAGAACAAAAAGGCATAAAGACATACTCCCTTACAAAAGAAAGCCTTGCCATAAAAAACATCCAGAGTGCAGATGTAAGCGAATTGCTTTCACTGCCAGATTTGACGGAACAAAAAAAACAATTCTTTCACATTGCGGAAAGCATTACAGAAAAAAAACAAGAGACACATTTTGAAGCTGTCTACAATTCTTTCATTGCAAACTTGGAAACTCTTGATGCATGTGCAAAAAAAGGACTCTCACTGTGCAACAAAGCGATAAAAAACAGATTAAAAGCTCAACAGGTCTTTCAAGAGCTTTCGGCTCTGGATGTAAAGATACTGAATTCAGAAGCAAAAGATGCTGCATCGCTTGTATTCCCTACGGAACACAAAATCAAAGAACTAACAAAGGACTTGCCGCAGGAGCCTCAACTAAAATCTTTATATTATAGCAAAATAATTTACACAGAGCTGTCAAAAGCCATTCAGGAATACAGGAAAAACCTTTCTGCCACTAAATTTTCAAACTTTTAGTTAAGTTCCAAGCCTCTACTCCGATAATAGAATTAGATTGTGATTAAGGTCCATACTAAATAAGTGTAAAAGCTTATATTAGAATTTACCTTATACATTTCATGACAGACGTGTCTTTGACATCCAGACGCCTGACATGGAATGATTTTTACCTCTCATGTTAAGAGCCGAAGATTTCTCTTTGGCTCTTATTTTATTTATGTAAAGAATTCTTGATTTAAAATCAAACCTTTTTGACTTTATCCTTATAAATATTATATAATTAGCCGATAGATAAAGAGGAGCTACTAATGAATTCGTTTGACGTTGAAAAAATAAAAGCATTAACAATATTCAGTGACAATGTATACGTAGACAATGCTTTCCTTTTGACACCTGCAAATTGTGCCATTGAAAGCTCTCTTCTCAATTCTCTTCAAGAATGGCATTTTACAAAACTCTATTCAAACGGTTCTGAAAATAGTGCAGAATCAACTGCTACACAACAAACGCAACAAAAAGTAGATGAAAAGACAGAACCTGTTCAGCAGCCTGCAAAGCCTGCCATAACAAAAGAAAATGTAACTGAACTGAGAAAGAACACGGAATCCATTGATGCAAGCGAGTTCCTTGGAGACGGCAAATCTGCACCTAAAGCTCAAGTTTCAGAACCGGAAAAAGAGTCAACAGAAGCGAAAAAGCCGGTTGCAAAAGAAACACCTGCCGCGGTAACGCCTGCAGCGATGCTCATCAACAACCCAGAAGAACTTGAAAAAGCAAAAACAACCTATAAAGACTTTACGGCATATGTAAACAAGGTTTACATGTTCTATGCAACGAATAAAGAACTGAACAATCAGGAAATAACGACAGAAATAGCAAAGTTCATTACCTTTATCAAAAACAACAGGAGTTATGTCCTTAGAATCATTTCAGATCCATCAATGAACGACAAGAATTTCCTTATCAACCACGCCATACGCTCAACGGTTGTATCCATAACAATAGGCCTGCAATTAAAATTGTCGGATGAAAGGCTGATAGAACTGGGTATCGCAAGTTTCCTGCACGAAATTGGCATGATACTGCTTCCACCACAACTGTACATGAACAACAAACAGCTGTCAGCACCAGAAAAACTCATGCTCAATACACATCCTATTGTAAGCTATAACATTTTAAAAAAGGCAAATTTTTCTCCAAACATTCAGATGGCAGTACTTGAACATCATGAACGGGTAAATGGCTCAGGATATCCAAGGCACATCACAGGAGAAAAAACATCTCTGTATGCAAAAATAATAGCTGTTGCATGTTCTTTCGAATCCATATCTGCATCTCGAGAGTATAGGGAAGAACGAAGTGCATTTGAAGCATTAGTTGAATTGCTTAGAAACGCCAACAGGCAATATGAAGAAATAATTTTGAAGGCGCTGTTGTACAGCATTTCACTCTACCCTATTGGTGTCTATGTATACCTTTCAAATGGCAAAATTGCACAGGTAATTGATGTAACTGCAGGAAATCCCAAAACGCCGTTTGTTCAACTTCTTGGCGAAAAAGATGTAACAGGCAATCCAAAAATCATACAGGTAGACACCACAAAACTGAAAATTGTCAGGGTATTGAACAAAAAAGAAGTGGAAGACGCTTTGAACAGCGTAAAGAATTAAGGAAACCCCTAAAAACTTTTTTAAAGGATGCACTAATCAGTTAAAAAACTGGCGGATACTCTCAACCTCCTGTTTAAACTGCTCGTCTACAACAGGCGGATGATCATTAAAATAAAGAATTTGCCCCAATTCCTCCTGTGTATGTGCACCCCACACAGGAATGACATTTTCATACTGCTGCAAAAAACCAAGGGCAAGCGGAATATTTTTTACAACACCGCCATTGAGCGGTTGCATAGCTATGCATCCGACATTATAGTCGTCGCACAATGAAACAAGACGTTCTGCCAACCCACTCGAAATCATGTTAAAAGAAAACTGAACGGTTTCATACAAACCGCTTACAATTACTTCATGGGCAAGTTCAAGATTTTCAGTAACGATACCAAAATGCTTTATGGTTCCCTGTTTTTTTAGAGATACCAACGCATCATACAGGCCATCTTTTCCATTTTTTACTGGCAAAAAAGGGGGATTTTCCAACTGATACAAATCAATTGCATCTGTTTCAAGTGCAAAAAGACTTTCCGGCAAATCCTTCATCAAAGATTTTGCATCACGCGCATCTGTTTTTGTTGCAAGAAGAACATCTTTTCGAATGCCATGAAGTGCCTTGCCAAGACGCTTTTCACAGACAGGAGTAGAATGAGCGGTATCAAAAAAATTGATGCCGCCATCATACGCTTGATGCACCAAGGAACAAACCTTTTCTTCTGCATTACCTCCATAAGCCTCTATTTCGCTACAATCA
>JAFVDR010000056.1 GCA_017476165.1 Treponema sp.
CGGGATTACAGTTATATATATGAAAAACTGGTTGCATGGCTCATTGAAAAATTAAATTTTCAAATGGATGAAGGTCCTGCAGAAAATGTCCATTCATATTTAGTGAGTTGCAACTGTCCTGATAAAGTTCTGATTTCCATTGGAGCAACGCGCTATACGGATTTTGGGGAACACATTTTTTTGCAAGATAAAGATGCTGCCGTTGTTGTTCTGTATCCTGAAAATGCCTATACCGCAGAACAGATAAAACATAAAGTTGAAAACAATGATTTGGGAAATGACGATATTTCTGTTCTATGGCAGAATGTCAGAGTTTAGTGTAAATGACAATACAGCAAATAAGATATGTAATAGGAATTGCAGATACAGGATCTTTTAATAAAGCTTCGGAACAGTTGTTTGTTTCTCAACCGTCATTGACTGTTTCTGTTCATGAATTGGAACAAGAACTCGGCATTCAGATTTTTAATAGGAATGGACGGGGGGTTTCCCTTACGAATGATGGAGTTGAATTTCTTTCAGGTGCACGTGAATTATTCTTTAATTATCGGTCGCTCCTTGAACGATACGGTGAAAACGGAGCATTAAAAAAGAAATTTGGTGTTTCTACCCAGCATTATTCTTTTGCGGTAAAAAGTTTTGTTGAAATGGTAAAGAACTATAGCATTGATGAATATGAATTTGCCATACGGGAAACAAAGACAAAAGACGTTATAGATGACGTTGCCAATTTGAAAAGTGAAATTGGCATTTTGTATCTGAGTGATTTCAACAGAAAAATAATTACGCAAAACCTTAAAATGAAAAATCTGGAATTTCATCATCTGATGGATTGCAAGGCCTATGTGTACATTTGGAAGGAACATCCGCTTGCTCATAAAAAAGAAATTTCGCTTGACGATTTAAAGGACTTTCCTTGTCTTTCGTTTGAACAGGGAAGCGACAGCTCTTACTATTATGCCGAGGAAACATTGAGCGACAAGGAATATAACCGCACTATAAAGGCTTGTGACAGGGCAACGATGCTGAATTTAATGAGAGGGTTGAATGGATATACTCTTTGTTGCGGTGTCATAAGTGAAGATTTGAATGGTGATGATTATATTGTTGTGCCATTCAAGGAAACGGGTGATGCCATTAATCGCGTAATGGAAATTGGCTATATTACAAAGAAAAATTTTTTATTGAACAAAATCGGTGAATGCTATATACACGAAGTAAAAGAGTATCTGGACAAATATATAATTGCGCAATGATTTTTTAATAAAAACATCGCTTGCTGTCAATGCAGGCGATGTTTCTATCAAAATTTGAGCTGCAGGCTGTTATTTGCAACCTTGTCATAAGCCGTGCAGTTGAACATCTTGGCGACAGCCCCGTCATCGATTGGCTCATCAAGTGCTTCGGGGCACATCCTTCTTGGAGTATAGCGCGGAATGCCTTTTTTGAAAGGATCAAGCATACGATGAAACTTCTATGAGTCGCACCCACACAGGTGCGTGAAATCCAATACATCTCAAGCATCTCGACAAGAGCAATCTGTTGTGAGGCAGGTAGACCCTTGCAGAACTTCAAGAAAGCTATCTCATGCGGCGAACATTTTCCCGTAGACAGTTTCTCATGAATTTTTTTTCGAAACTGCTGTCCTTGCACAGCCCAAAATCATTTTGCAAAAATGGCATTTTAGCCTTACAATACAATTATGCTGAATCTTTATCATTATACTGATTTTAATGCCATGCGCGGCATCATTATGAATGGAGAAATCTGGCTGTGGAATCTTCGGCGCATGAATGACAGTCAGGAAATGTCGTATTTCATAAAAGAATTGAAATGTGCCGTAAAGAATCACATATCATCCGACTTGTACGCAAAGATGGACATGCTTTTTTCAGAAAATCTGAAAGACTTTGATACGATGTCAAGCTATGCCAGTTGTTTCAGTGAATATGCAGACGATGCCGCCCAATGGGCACGATATGGTAAAAATGGAATGGGAGTATGCATTGCATTCAATAAAAGTCTACTCGAAAAAATTGGTGAAGCAGGACATGCTCCTTTGTGCAGAGTCAATTATTCCAGAGATATTGGCAACCTTGATATTGTGAAGGATTTGGCGAGTGCGATTTCTTCTGATTCCATGGATGATGCTAGAATTCAAGAAATCTTTAATACGCTCATTTCCAGTTCACCCCTTTTCAAGCATCCATCATTTATTAGTGAAAAGGAGTATCGCCTCGTTTCTCTGCCTCATAGGGGCAATGAATATCTCGGGGAGCCTCACTTTTTTGTCGAGGAAACGAACATAAAAAAGTATTACATTTTGCGGTTAAGGGATGTTTGCACAAGTCTTCGCATTGATTATGAGGATTTATTCAATGAAATCTGCATTGGTCCGCAAGCCCGTGTTACAAAGTCTGTGCTTGCAGACTATTTCAGTTCTTCTGGAATGAATGGGTTATGTTCAAAAATAAAGCTGTCGGAATGTCCGCTCAGAAGGTTTTAGATTATTCTTCTGTTTCGTGAGTACCTTCTGCAAGCAGATTTTTGTATGCATCTGTCTCTGCCGTAAGAAAATCAAGAAACGGCATGGAGTTTGATGCAATGGCTTTTTCTTCAAATTCTACGTTCTTATAGATTGGCTGAAGGATTATCCTGATGAACTCTTGTGCACGGGTTTTTATTTCAAGTGCATCTTCATCAGGCTTTTCTCCCTTTGAAAAACTTTCTTCCAGGATTTTCTTGTATTCGGCTGTCTTTTTGTTGAGTACCGAGTGTGCTTTTTCTCCGTTCTCAATGGTAATCTGCTTTTGTTCGCCGTTCTTGTCCAGCTTTACATGGCGTATTTCCGTGCAGAAGTCCTTGTACTCAAAGTGAGGGGGCGTGGTAAATTCCGGCTTGATGCCGGATACGATGATGGTGTCTTCATTTATTTTTGCAATTTTTATGTTCTTTAAATCAACGCCCCTCTGGTATGTTACAAACCAGTCGATGATTGAAAGCACTTCATCGTAATTTTTCGACGGCAGTTCCAAAAATTTCTTTATGGGGTTTGAATAATCCTCTTCATTAAAGTGTTCCCGCTGCTTTATTATGCCTTCCTGCCGATAGTCTCGGAAGCACATTTTCAGTACATCCTGGTACGTTACCATGTTAAAGGAAAGGTTTTCAAGAAGCATTACTTTTCGCTTGTAGTCATTTTTTTCTTTTTTCAATGAGTTCAGCTCTTGTTCTGCTTTCAATGCAGCATTTTGCTCCTGAGGTTGCTCGACAGTCCTGAATAGTTTCATGCAGGTGAGCGTAAGGGGAACCGTGAGCAGGCTGCAAATCAATGAAGAGACTATGATTGCTGCAATGGAATGCCTGTAAGCAAGAATCTCTATTGAAGCACAGATGGTTGTAATGATGCATATAAAAAGACCTGCTGCGGCAAGTGTTTTTCCTGCTGTCAGGGTGGCTTTTTTTGTCAAGGCAATGAAACGAGCGAACATGTCTGCATTGTACCATTCTTTTTAGAGCAGGTCTACAATGCGTTGCATTTTGTGTTATTCTGTCAGGGCAAGGGATGCGAGGCTTGCATTGCGCTGGCCCTGCGTCGCCTTTTCCTTTGTTGTGCCAGGAACATCGAGTGCGAGGGCTTCTTTTGCCTTTATCTCGTTTTGTTTCTGCAATAGCACTTTTGCTGCCATAAGGATGTCCGTGGCGGCATCTGAACGGACATGCAGCAGCTGGGCAACATCAGCTTCTGGTGCTTCTGCAAGAGCTTTCAGCGTGCCGTATTTTTTCATAAGCAATTTGTCACGTTCTTTGCCAATGTGGGGGAGTTTTACGAACGGAGATACCGTATTTTCCTTTGTCCTCAGTTCTTGGTTGCGGCTCGTGGCAAATCGGTGCGTTTCATCTCGTACACGTTGCAAAAGACGAAGGGCATCGCTTCTTTTGGGAAGGCATATCGGTTTTGCTGCGTATGGCCTCCAGATTTCTTCGTCTCTTTTTGCAAGACCGGCAATGGGAATGTCTATACCCAGTGAAGAAATGACACTGTGAACGGCATTTACCTGCCCAATGCCTCCATCAATGAGCAGTAAATCGGGCAACGGCTTTTTTTCATTAATCAGTCGAGAGTACCGTCGTGTGGTTGCTTCGCGCATCGAGGCAAAATCATCTATGATTCCGTTTGTTGTCTTAAGACGGAATTCCCTGTAATTTTTTTTATCAGGATTGCCGTTGTAAAAGCTGATAAGACTTGCAACGGGAAACTTTCCTCCAATGTGGGCAATATCGAACCCTTCAATGCGTACTGGCAGGGTAGGCAGGTTAAGGACTTTCTTAAGTTCTTCCATTGCAGGAAAGTCTCCTCGTTCCCTCATCCTACGGATAATGTCTTCCCTTGCATTTTCCTGTGCCATGTTTGCTGCTGCATTGTGCAGTTTTGCATGAGGAATGTCATCCGTAATAAGTACAATGTCTGTCTCCGTGTTGTAGGCTTCTTTCATCCATCGTGTCATGAATTCCATTCCGTCTGATGTCATGACATATATATGGGGCGGAATGCTTTCTTTTTCCGTATAATATGCACTCATGAACTCTGGCAGTATTTCAGTATCTTCGTTTAGTGTTACAGTGCGGTAATTGTCTCGTCCTAAAAGTTTTCCTTCCCGTATCTTGAGGACTGTAAAGCTGACCAATTCGCCTTCCCTCCATGATGCAATGTAGTCCCTGTCGTCACCATC
>JAFVDR010000057.1 GCA_017476165.1 Treponema sp.
CACTTGACGGATGATCAGGGCTGGCGTTTTCATGTGCCTGACTTTCCCCTCCTTACTGAAATTGGCTCCAAGCGTCAGGATGCAACGGTACCCGCATCCGAAGAAGGGTTTTATGATGAAGGAAAGCTGTTTCACCGCTGGTACACTGACGAAGAAATCCTTGATGTCGTTGCTTATGCACGGGAGCGTTGCATACAAATTGTTCCAGAAGTTGAGTTTCCCGGTCATTCTTCTGCACTTCTTGCCGCATATCCTGAATATGGCTGCACGGGAGGCCCCTATTCTGTAGAAAACCGATGGGGCATATTTCCCGATGTTTTGTGCCTTGGTAACGATGGAATTTTTTCCATATATGAAGCTGCAATTCGACGCATAATGGAATTGTTTCCTAGTCGTTACATACACATTGGAGGAGATGAATGTCTGAGTGATAGATGGGCGCAGTGCCCAAAATGCAGGGAGCGGATGCAGAACGAAGGCCTTGATTCTCCTGCACAGTTACAGGCATGGGGAACAACGAAGGTCGCTAAAATGATTGCTGACATGGGGAAAATTCCTATAGGATGGGATGAAGTTCTTGACAACAATGCACATGACAAGCTTCCTGACAACGTAATCGTTCAAAGTTGGCGCGGTACGGATGGAGGAGTAAAGGCTTTGGCCATGGGGCATCAAGTAATTATGTCTCCCTGTGAATTCTTCTATCTCAATTTTAAGAATGCCGATTCCTTTGAAGAGCCTGGTCGCCTTGGTGTTACTACGCTCAAAAAGACCTATTCATTTTCTCCGATCGGTACTGCATTGAAATTGCAAGAGCATACAGAACTTGTTCTTGGCGGAGAATGTGCATTGTGGACGGAAAAACTCCCCCATTCGCGTACTGCGGAATATCTTTTGTTTCCGCGTTTTTGTGCGGCGGCAGAATCTCTTTGGATTTCGGAAGAAAAAAAGGATTTTGATGATTTCAAGAACCGTCTCCGAATGCACAAAAAAATGCTTCATGGACTGGACTATTGTTTTTACGATGGACAGCTTGAATAGAAGGAGGTTGTATGACGGTATGCATTCATAATGGTATTGTTCTGTCAGGACTTACGAACAACCAGAACCGTTCAGCTGTTTTGGTTAAAGATTCAAAGATAAGAGATACATTCAGCGAAGAACGTTTTAAGGAGATGCATTTTTCTCCTGATGTCAGGTTGATTGATGCAAGGGGAAACTACATCGTACCTGGATTCATTGACACTCATATACATGGTTTCAAAGGAAACGGTACGGACATCTGCACCACGGAAGGAATGCTTCAGATGTCCAGAGACCTTGCACAGTATGGAGTTACTGCATTTAATCCCACTTTGTATCCATCGTCTGTTGACGAAATGAAAGCAAACCTGAGGGCAATCAAGGCTGCCATGGGGCATGAAGATGGAGCCAAAATTATGGGAATCCATTTGGAAGGTCCATTTATCTCTCCAGATAAGTTGGGGGTGCAACGTCCTGAAACGGTAAAGTTGCCTGATTGTTCCCTTATGGACGAGCTGTGGGATGCTTCTGAAGGACATATCGTGAACATGACGGTTGCACCTGAACTAAAAGGAATGCGGCAACTCGCCTTGCACTGCATAGACCTTGGCATAGTCCTTCAGGCTGGCCACACGAATGCTGAATATGAGAATATCGTTGAAGGTATACAGGTGGGAATTCTGCATGCAACGCATTTTTTTAATGCAATGAGTCAGCTCCATCACAGGAATCCCGGTGCAGTCGGTGCTATACTTATTCATCCTGAAATGTCGTGCGAGATTATTGCTGATGGAGTTCATGTGCATCCCGATTTGTTTAAATTGCTTGGCCGAGACAAAACGGGTGAACAGATTGTTCTTGTGACCGATGCACTGACACCGACAGAACAAAAAGGAGAACATCTTTTTGCCAACGGAGAAGAAGTTGTTTTTAAAGACGGATGTTTCCACCGCAAGGCTGATAATGTGATAGCAGGTTCTTCTCTCACAATGAAAAAAGCAATAAAGAACATGGTAAAGTTCGGCTATTCACTTGCAGATGCCATAAAGTTTGCATCTGCAAATCCTGCACGAATCATGAAGTACAGGACAAAAGGAATCATAGCACCTACCTATGACAGCGACATTCTTGTGATGGACAAGCTGTTTAGCATAAAACTGGTAATGATCGAAGGAAAAATTGTAAAAAACAAACTGGAGGATTGAAATGAGAGTAATAATAAAAAAAGATTATGATGCATGTGCAAAATGGACTGCTGATTACATTGCAGGCAAACTGTTCCGGGCTTGTCCTACAGAGGAAAACCCCTTCGTACTTGGATTACCTACAGGCAGTACGCCTTTGGGAGTGTACAAGCGTCTTGTTGAGCTGAATGCAAAGGGATTGATTTCGTTTAAAAATGTCATAACGTTCAATATGGATGAATATTCCAATTTAGACGAAAACCATCCACAAAGCTACCATTACTTTATGAATGAACATTTTTTTAGCAAGATTGACATAAAAAAAGAGAATGTACATATACTGGATGGTACTGCGGCAAATCCTGAACAAGAATGTCTCTGCTACGAGGAGTGCATCAGACAGGCAGGAGGCATAGATTTGTTTCTTGGAGGGTGTGGTGGAGACGGTCATATTGCATTCAATGAACCGGGGTCATCGTTGTCATCACGGACAAGAATGAAGACTCTTACGGAAGATACCATTCTTGCAAATGCCCGTTTCTTTGGCGGAGACTGTTCCCTTGTCCCGCGTACTGCACTTACTGTAGGCATCGGTACCATAACAGATGCAAAAGAAGTGCTTATTATGATGACCGGACCTTCAAAGGCAGATGCCTTGCAGCATGCTGTGGAAGAGTCTGTGTCACAGATGTGGCCGGTGACAATCCTTCAGATGCACAGAAGTTCAATCATTGTAGCAGATGATTCATGTACTGACAAACTGCGAGTTGGAACGGTAAAATACTTTAATGGCATTGAAGCAAAAATAACAGATTCCTATGAATCTATTTTTGCAAATAAATAGCCTTGTAAACGGAAAAACAATGGATACAAGACAAAATGTACAGAACTTTCTGACACGGCATGAGTTTTCCACAGATGTTGCAGATGGACTGCATGAACGAATTCTTGCCGACATGAAATCAGGACTTGATGGCAAGTCTTCGGATCAGGCAATGATACAGGCTGGCAGTGCAGTAATGCATGAAATTCAAGAAGGAAGCACGGCAATTGTCATTGATGCTGGCGGAACGAACTTCCGTTCTTGCCTAGTCACGAAAAATAGAACAGGCATATCTCTGTCGCAGTTTGAAAAGACATTCATGCCCGGAAGTGACAGAAACGTTTCTAAAAAAGAATTTTTTTCTGCAATTGCATCTAATATTGCCCGGCTAAAGGATGCTTCGGACAGGATAGCATTCTGTTTTAGCTATGCAATGGAGATTACCGATGATGGGGATGGACGTATACTGAAATTTTCCAAGGAAGTAAAGGCTCAGGATGCAGTTGGTTCACTTTTGGGAAAGGAATTGATTTTGGAACTTGAGCGACAGAGATGGAAAAAAATCCAAAAAGTGTCAGTGCTCAACGATACGACAGCCCTTTTGCTTGCTGACTTGAGTGCAACGGAGTCTGACATGATGCGTTCCCATGTCGCGTTCATTCTTGGAACGGGAATGAACAGTGCCTATGTACATGGAGGACGCATTGTTGTGACTGAATGTGGAATGTTTAATGGAGTGCAGCAGAGTGATTTTGACCGCATTGTTGATGCTGGTACTGCTCATGCAGGACAGTCTGTGCTTGAAAAGATGTGTTCAGGAGTCTATTTAGGCGAGATTGTTCATGCAATGATAAAAACTGCTTGTACCGAAGGTCTTTTTTCAAATGCTTTTTGTTCCGCAGCAAAGGACATTGAAC
>JAFVDR010000058.1 GCA_017476165.1 Treponema sp.
GAGCATCTTTTTGTATTTTGCACAGAAAAAAAGGACGCCCATTATTGCCATAACGGGCAGCAAAGGCAAGTCCAGTACTGCTTCTTCAATCTATTATGGTCTGCAAAAGTCTGGTTTTACTGCTTTTTTAGGCGGAAACATTACGGTTAGTCCATTAACTTTTTTGGAAAAGATAGACGGTACCACTCCTGTTGTCTTGGAACTGTCCAGCTGGCAGCTGCGTGATTTGCGCGGCAGAAATGTCCTGAAACCAAAGATTGCCATCATTACAAAGATTGTTCCAGACCACCAGAACTGGTATCACAGCATGGACCGATACATTGATGACAAGCGCCTCATCTATGAAAACCAGACGGAAGAAGATTTTACAATCGTTGATGCCGATGCTGATAACTATCGAGAGGAATCTGAAAACCCTGTCCGCGGCTGTCAGTGCTGGGGAGATTTTTTTGCAGGTGATACCAAAGGCAAGGTGCTCCGTTACAGCCAGTTTGCATCGAAGCATGAATTCTACGGTGCCTTTTTGAAAAAGGAGCGCGACGGTTCTATTTCTGGCTATTCGTATGTGCCCGAAAATCTCAGAAGCCGCCATGCACAGATGCGTAATATTGATGAAGAAAAGATTTTGGGCAACCTGCTTGTGCCTGGCTCAATTATGCGCATCAATCTGTTGAAATCGGCACTGGCACTTCAGCTGCTGGGGATTGCTCCCATGCAGATTGCCGACGTGCTTGGTTCTTGGGAGGGGCTTGCCCACCGGCTGGAAGCATTCCACACATGGAAGTCTCCTTCTGACAACAGAAAGATTGTATTCTACAATGATAGCTGCGCCACTGTACCAGAGGCTGCCGCTGCTGCAACGCAGGCTTTTAAGCAGGATGTCATATTGATTACAGGCGGAACAGATAAGGAACTGAATTTTCTGCCGCTTGCACAGACTTTGAGTGGTGAAAATGGTTCAAAGTATCATGCAAAGGATATTTTTCTGCTTGAGGGAACTGGTACGGACAAGCTGACTTTCCTGCTGGATGCCCGGCACATTGTTTACTTTGGACCATACAAGTCTTTTGATGAATTGCTCAAGGCTCTGCATGAAAAGCTTGCGTCTCCTGCATCGCGGTCTGTGTATGGATCGGTAAACTCAAAAAGTCCATTGCCAGTAGTATTTTCACCCGGATGTACTTCATTCGGCATGTTCCTGAATGAGTTTGATCGGGGTGACCAGTTCAAAAAGAAAGTAAAGCAGCTGTTCTTTTAGAAATGCATTGTCTGTTTGACTGCAGCCTCGCCGTTTACTGCGAGGCTGTTTTCTTTTCGGGGACTCCCCTAAGCAGACGTTTGCTGAAAATCACATAATAGACGGTAAGGATTGTTGCCGTAACTATCCAGCTGAGTGGATAGCAGGTCAGCAGTGTGTTAAAGTCCCCGTGAGAAGCAAACATCGTACAAACCCACGTTATGCGGACTGCGCATACGCCAAAAAACGTAATGACGGCAGGTGCAAATGACTGTCCGTAGCCACGCAGGGCACCGGAGAAGATTTCCATAATGACATTAAGGACTTGAAAGGGGGTAATGAACAGGATTCTTGTTCTGCCATAGGATATGACCGCAGAATCTTCATTGAAAAAGCCGAGTATCGTTCTGGCGCAGGCAATGATGATGAGTGACATAACTACCGTACATGCTATATCCAGAATCAATGCCCGGTGGATAACCTTTCGGCAGCGGAGCAGCTGATTTGCCCCGTAGTTCTGTCCTATAAAAGTTGTACAAGCCTGTCCAAATGCATTTACTATGAAATATGAAAAGATTTCTACATTGAATGCTGCAGATGAGGCTGCCATGATGTCCGCTCCCAAAGAGTTGATTGCCGATTGTATGATGATGTTTGAAAAAGAAAAGACCATTGCCTGAACGCCAGCAGGGACACCGATGCGTAAAATATCACGCAGGATGTATGCGTTTAGTTTTAGTTCTGTACGTTCAAGGCGGATGTCAGTATTTGATTTGACCAAGAGTATGAACATTATTGCCGAGCTGACAAGGTTTGAAAGCACTGTTGCAATGGCGACACCGTCTGCATTCCGTTTGAGGACGATGACAAAAAAGAGGTTGAGGGCAACGTTTAGTACTCCTGCAACAATCAGACAGATGAGCGGCGTTTTCGTGTCTCCATTGGAACGGAATATTGCAGCTTCAAAGTTGTACAGCAGGATGACTGGCATTCCTGCAAGGTATATTCGAAGGTAAGCGAGTGCCATGGAAAAAACTTCGTCCGGCACGGACATGAGGGAGAGTATGGGGCGTGATATAATCTGTCCCAAAACGGCAAGAAAAAGTCCTCCTGCCAGGCTTAGGAATACTGATGTTCCTACGGTCTTTGTTATGTCTTTGCTGTTGCCTTGTCCAATGAATCGTGCTATGACAACATTTGCACCAACAGATATTCCCACAAACAGGTTTACCAAGAGTCCTATGACGGGTGTATTGCAGCCAACTGCTGCCATGGCCTGTTTGCTGGCAAAGCGGCCTACAACCATAATGTCTGCTGCATTAAAAAGCTGCTGCAAAATGCCAGTCAGCGCCAGTGGAATGGCAAATGCCAGAATCTTGTCGGAGATAGACCCGGAAAGCATGTCGATTTTTCGTTTCATATCGAAGCAGTCTATCACAAATGTAAAAAAAAAGCCTTAAAGGAATTTGTAATGATTGGTAAAGACATAAAAAAACTGCCGATGAGTATCGGCAGCTTTTTTATTGTCGAGTCTTGAACCCGAAAGGGGTTTGAAAACGTTGTACTTTTAAAAGTGCCTCTGAAAACAGAAGTTTTGAGAGGCAATCATACATGCTTTAGGGAATCTCTAAAAATTGCAATTTTTAGAGATACCCTTTATTTTTTCCAAGGATCTTTGCGGATAAATGTTTCGTTACGTTCATAGCCAACGGAAACGATGTCCACAGGAGTCTTGGTAAAGTCTTCGATGAATTCAATGTATGCACGTGCATTCTGCGGCAGGTCTTCAAAAGATTTCTTTTCCTTCAAAGATGTTTTCCATCCCTTGAACTTTTCAAGCACAGGCTTTGCAGCATTCAGTGCATCCACGTTTGCAGGAAAGTCGGTAACGATTTTGCCGTTTATGTCGTATGCAACGCAGGCTTCAATCTGATCCATGTCGTCATAAATGTCAAGGTGCGTCAGAACAAGACCGTCAAGACTGTTTACGCGGCAGGCATAGCGGAGGGCTACCAAATCGAGGTAACCGCAGCGGCGTGCACGACCCGTTGTAACACCGTATTCACGACCTGTTTTGCGTACGTATTCACACAGTTCGCCCTCACTTTCATTGTTGAATTCAGACGGCATTGCTCCGTTTCCAACACGAGTTTCGTATGCCTTGAAGACACCCAGAATCTTGTCAAGATCGTGAGGACCAATACCGCAGCCTGTTGCAGCACCAGCGGCACAGGAAGCCCCTGATGAAACATACGGATATGTTCCACTGTCAATGTCCAGCATTGCTCCCTGCGCACCCTCAAAGAGGATGTTCTTGTTGCGGTATTCCCACATTTTTGCCGTCAAGTCTACGCGCATTGCCAAAAGGCGGTCTTTGTATGTATCAAGATATGTCTTGTCTTCGCCATCGTATTCTGCCATCTTTTCTGCCCAGTCCAAGTCGGCAAGACGAAGTCCGTCACGCTGTGCTTTTTCGGAATATGCAATGCCAATGCCGCGACCAGTAGTGCCGATAGGACGCTTGCGAGATGCATCTCTGTCCTTGTCCATCTGCCTGTAGCGTGGCAATATGATGTGGGCGCGGTCAGAAATGAATACGCGTCCTTCCCAGTTGATGCCGTTGTCTTTGAGCATCTGGAGTTCGTTGAAGAGGGCTTCTGGATCAATGACCATGCCAGCTCCAAGAAACACCGTCTGATTCGGGTAAAGGATTCCACTTGGAACCTGATGCAGAGCAAACTGCTTGCCGTCTACTACGATGGTATGGCCTGCGTTTGGACCACCCGCATAGCGAACGACATGATCTGCACTTTCTGCAAGGTAGTCAACTATCTTGCCTTTACCTTCATCGCCCCACTGAGCTCCAATGATTACAACTTTCATTTTTATCCTCCACAGCAGCCAACATTATGACTGAATCGATGTATTTTTTACAACAACGTCATGAGCACCGCTTTCCTGTACGGTAACGGCAGAAACGAGCGTGATTTTTGCTTTTTCCTGAAGTTCTGGAATGGAAAGTGCGCCGCAGTTGCACATGGTATGTATTACCTTGCTTGTTGTCAGCTGTACTCCATCATGAAGGTGTCCTGCATACGGAACGTAGGAGTCAACGCCTTCTTCAAAAGCCATTCCTTTTTTGCCTCCAAGGTCATAGCGCTGCCAGTTGCGGGCACGGTTGGATCCTTCTCCCCAGTATTCCTTTACATAGTTGCCGTTGACGACAAGCTTGTTGCTTGGGCTTTCATCGAACCGTGCAAAATAACGGCCAAGCATGACAAAGTCTGCACCCATGGCAAGTGCAAGCGTAACGTTGTAGTCGTGGACAATGCCGCCATCAGAACAGATAGGAACATAAATGCCGGTCTTTTCGTAGTATTCATCGCGAGCCTTTGCAACTTCTATTGTAGCTGTTGCCTGGCCGCGGCCAATGCCTTTTTGTTCGCGCGTAATGCAGATTGAACCTCCGCCAATGCCAATCTTTACAAAGTCGGCACCGTTTTCTGCAAGGAACATGAATCCATCGCGGTCAACAACATTGCCTGCTCCAACTTTTACATTCTTGCCGAACTTGTCGTGAATGTCGTGCAATGCACGTGACTGCCATTCAGAATATCCTTCTGATGAGTCGAGCGTCAAAATGTCTACGCCTGCATCGAGCAGGGCAGGAACGCGCTGCATGTAGTCCTGAGTGTTGATTCCAGCCCCGACAATGTAGCGGTGGCGAGAATCCAA
>JAFVDR010000059.1 GCA_017476165.1 Treponema sp.
ATAAGGATTTTCAGTCCTCCGCTCTACCAACTGAGCTACGCCGGCTTATCTGCTTTAGATGTTAATACTATATACTTTTGTTTTTTTTGTGTCAATAGCTTTATTTAAAAATTGGAAAAAAATATAAAAAAAAGTTTAGGCTTGTTAAAACTTATTGTATGCACTATAATTATCAGCATGAAATGGCTTATAGTTTCTTCTGATATGACGAATCAAAAACTCTTGTCTGTCGAAGATTTTCTTGATGAGCATGGTGCTTCTTATAAGGAAATTTTTATTGATTCTGAAACATCAAAACTTGATTTTGTAAAGAATATAAAAGATGTAACAGAATCTACTCATTGCATCATTCTTGACAGCTATAGCCTTTGTAATCTTTCTAACTATGCAATTTTACTTGGAATACTTATCGGAAAAAAGATAAAGACTTTTGTGTGTACAGGTCAAAAGTATGAGCGTGAATATGAAAAGACCAGTCTTGATGGTCAAACTTTTTTTCGTTGTTTTGAAGAACTGAAAGCTTTGCTTCAATATCTCAAAAACAATTACGAATTGTATGCTATTGCTGACAAGCAGGATGAATCTTTTGGAATCCTTTTTAAACGTGGAATTCCATTCAATGGAGATTGTTTTGCACAGCATATTGCAAAAGACGATACGGAAGTCTGTGACCTGTTTCTTTCTGCCGGCATGATCTCCAATGCTACAACGGCAGATGGTGTCCCCATGATTTGCATCGCTACGCGCAATGATTGTTTTGACAAAGTAAAGTGGCTCGTAGAAAATGGGGCTGACATAAATGCCGTCTCTCAGGATCGTGGGTATACGGCTGTTATGGATGCTGTATGGCGAAAGAATTATGAGATTACGGAGTTCTTGATACAAAAGGGTGCGGATTTGAGTATCATAAGTTCTGATGGTCAATCAATACTTGTTCTTGCTGTTGGCAACGGTAACCCAAAAATTGTACGCATTTTATTGGAAAATGGAGCTGATCCGGACATAAAGGATGGCATGGGAATGAGTGCACGAGGATATGCAAATTTATTTAAAAGAAAAGAACTTATGGAACTGATGGATCAATTTCCACAAAAAGAGAACTGAATATGAATAAAACTGATTCTCTTCGCATTGTATTTGCTGGTGGTGGAACGGGGGGACATATTTATCCTGGTATCGCTGTTGCCGATGCACTGCAGTCTCTGGCAAAATCTAAAAATGTTTCAGTACAAATTTATTGGATTGGCAATAATTCTGGAATGGACAGGGATATTGTTCAAAAGAATCTTGTTGCAGAAGGCGGAAGCATTTCTGGATTTTTTGGTATTCCCTGCGGAAAACTCAGAAGATATGTTTCTGTCCAAAATTTTATTGATGTTTTTAAGATAGTGGCTGGTTTTGTGAAATCTATTGCCATTCTTGTGCGCATAAAGCCAGATTGCCTTTTTTCCAAGGGAGGCTTTGTCAGTGTACCTCCTTGTTGGGCTGCACGGCTTTTAAAAATTCCTTATTATACACATGAATGTGATTTTACACCTGGTCTTGCTACAAGACTGAATGCAAGAGCTGCAAAGAATGTTCTTGTCTCTTATTCCGAAACAGCTTCGTGTTTTTCAGAATCTGTTGCAAAACGCTGTATTGTCACAGGGAATCCTGTGCGCCCTGTGTTTTATTCTGATAATGCGGAAGATGGATTTCTTTTTCTGGGGCTTTCCAAAAATCATGAAAAACCGATATTGCTTGTGTTGGGTGGAAGTCTTGGTGCTCAACAGATAAATTCTCTCATAATGAATAATCTTGACTGGTTGAAGGAGCGTTATTGTGTTGTTCATCAGACTGGTAAAGTGTTTGCAGAAGAGCATCCTGATGTCATGGCTGGAGGAGATGATTCTTACAAACCGTATGCATTCATTTATAAGGAAATGCCAGCTGTCATTCAGTGTGCCGATGTAATACTGTCTCGAGCCGGTGCAAATTCCATTTGGGAAAGCGCCGTTAGCCGTAAGCCCATGGTTCTTGTTCCATTGTGTGGCTCTGGTACTCGTGGTGATCAGGTTGACAATGCCAGATATTTTGAAAAAAATAAGGCTGCTGTTGTCCTTGCAGGAAAAGATGCAGATGATGTACATTTGCGTAATGCACTTGAGTTTTTCCTCGATGCCGAAAAAAGAGTTGCATATTCGCTCGCTAGCGCAGCTTTATGTGAAGGAGAAGCTCCGAGCATGAAAATTTCTAAAATAATTATGGACGGTTTTAACTATGTCGCTCCCGTTAATTGATTTTATTTTTGTTGTTATCCTTGTTATTTTTGCATTGCTTGCCTACTTGAAGGGTATTATCGGAGAGTTGTTTGACAAGGGGGCTCCGATTATTGGTCTGTGGTTTGGAATTCTTTTTTACAAACGTTTGGCATTGTCTTTGTATCCTTATATTGGTGTTCCAGTAGTCTGCAATGCAATTGCATTTGTTTTGATATTCGTACTTGTTTTTATTATTGTAAAAATAATGCAGCAGATTTTGCAAACATTGTTCAGTGGAAGAATATTCCGGCAGTTGGATCATACTTTGGGTTTTATTTTTGGTCTTGTTGAAGGATTTGCTGTCATTGCAATAATTCTTTTGATTCTTAGGTTTCAACCATGGGTTGATGTTCATGAAATGCTTGAATCAAGTATATTCTACAGGATACTTGGAAAGGTTATTGTGACATTGCAGAGTGCGCCTGTAAATAATCATACGGGTGCGCAGACTCTTGAGTCTGTAGTGGGGTCTATGTAAGGTGTTTGAAAATGTTCTTTTTCAAAGTGCGTCCAAACTTTTGTCCAATGACATAGCTAATGGAAATCTACCTGGATCTGTATTGTTTTCAGGACCTTATGCATCTGGTAAGTTGTCGTGTGCCTTGGAATTGGCGAGAGTCCTTTCTTGCCAAAAGTGTGGATCGTGGCAGTGTAAATGTCCTAATTGTCTTCAGAACAAGGCGTTGGTTAGTCCTAATGTTCTTTTGGTTGGCTCTGGAAACAGGACTCTTGAAATTCGAGCGGCAAAAGATACTCTGCTGTATCAGAATGTGAATAATTCTATTCATTTAGATTCTGCACGGTATTTGTATCTTAGGGCTGTTAGAAAATTGACGCTTCGTTTTAGTCCTGTTTTATGGGAAGGTGACGATAAGCTCTCAAAATTTTCACCTCTGTTGCAGTCTATTAATGAAGAACTTGAAAAAATTAATCCTGGAAGGATTATTCCTGATGGTGACGAACTGCAAAAGATTCTTGATGCAGTTGAAAAGCACTGTGAAAAACTTGAATCTACATATCTGTACGATTCTCTTCCTGTACAGCAAATAAGAAATTTTTCTACATGGGCTCGTCTTTCTTCAAGTAATGGAAAAAAAGTTATTGTCATTGAAAATGCAGACTGCATGGCTGAAAGTGCAAGGAATGCTTTGCTCAAGATTTTGGAAGAGCCTCCTGAAAATACTGTTTTTGTTTTAACGACAGCAAATAGGGGGGCCATGCTTCCTACGATATTGTCTAGAGTTCGGACATATACTTTTTTTACACGTACAAAGGAGCAGCAGCAGACTGTAATTTCTCGTTTGTTCTACTATAGCAATGCTTCATTAAAAACGAATCTCCCCGATTCGATTGTTGCATTTTTGCAGAATTATCTTCCGGTGAAACCAGAACTTGTCAAGACTCAAGCAAAACTGTATTTTGATACAATTACGGGAGGTCATGTTCCTGACATTCCTGCTGTTATGGCAGAGTGCCGGGGTTTTTCTCCGAGAATTCTTTTTACATTGTTCCTGCAGGAGATTGTCACTGTGCAGTCTTATTTGTGCAGAAGCCCTGCTGGGGCTGAATGTTCTGCAAAAATAGTGGAAAAGTTGCGTCTGGCAAATAATAATGTTACTGTATTTAATCAGAATCCTGCTTCAGCATTAGAGCAGCTTACACGTGATTTTATGCAGATAAATCATTTGAATGGCGGAGTTTTCAGGATTGGCAATGAATGATTTTGTAAAAAAAGTTTCCAGCAAGATTTCCAAACTTTCTACGGAGCAGCTGGAACGCTTTATAGAAGACATGATGTCACAGAATGATTTGGTTAATTCCATCATGAATAGCCTTCAGATAGGGTTGTTTATTGTTTCTCCAACATGGAATTTATTCAAGGCAAACAAGGCTGTTGATCATCTTATTCCTCTAAAAAAACGTTCTTCGGAAATAGAGCAGGACAAATATGCAATTTGGGATATTGTGGATGAAGCTGCCCTCAATTCTTTTTTTAAGGAATGTGCGAGTGCTCAGAAATTTACTGCAGCAGAAGAGTTTTCCATTGTGCAGGATGATAAAGTCCGCTTTGTTTCCTTGGAAATCATGCCGTTTGTCATGCATCAGGAGATTGGTGGTTCAATCATTACCATTACTGATGTCACGGAAAAACGTCAGCAGGAAATTCTTTTGCATCGAATGGAAAGCCTTGCAAGTCTTACCAACTTGGCCGCTTCTGTTGCTCATGAAATAAAGAATCCGCTTGGTGCAATAAGCATTCACATACAGCTTTTGCAAAAGTCAATAAAAAAGGCTCGTGAAAGGGATGGCTTGATTCCTGATGCGAAGTTTATGGAAAACTATCTGGATGTCATCAATGAGGAAATAGAAAATCTGAATAAGATTGTTGTGGATTTTTTGTTTGCTGTACGTCCTGTAAAGGCTGCTTTGTTTCTAGCAGAGCCAGATGCATTGATAAAAAAGTGTGTTACTTTTTTTAAGGCTGAATTTGAACAAAAAAACATTCAAATCGACTTGAATTTGTGTGAAAACGCTCCTCGCATTCTTATAGATGAAAAATTGTTTAGGGAAGTAATTATTAATCTCGCTCAGAATGCTTTGGCTGCAATAGAAGAGCGTTTTCCTGCTGAAACGTCTTGCAAGACAGTAAGTGGTTGTGTGGAATTCATGAAAGGTCGACTTTCAATTGAGTCATTTGTAAAAGAAGACAAATATATTCTTTCCATTTCTGACAATGGAATGGGTATGGATGAAAATACTGTTTCAAAGATTTTTGAGCCTTACTATACGACAAAAGCAACTGGAACAGGTCTTGGTCTTACAATGGTGTATAAGATCATAAAAGAATTCCGTGGAGATATAGATGTGAAATCCGTTGCAGGCCATGGTACTGTGTTTACAATTTCTATTCCTGTACCACGAAAAGGTACTATTCTTTTGGAAAATAAGGCATCTGATAATGAAGTTTACGATTCTGATAATTGATGACGAAAAAAACATACGGGAAGGTCTTGCTGCTAATTTTGAGATGGAAGGCTATAATGTAAAGACTTCTTCGAATGGAGCAGACGGGCTAGAACTGATTACAAAAGGGGACATTGATCTTGTCATTACGGATTTGAGAATGCCCGGAATAAGTGGTGAAGAAGTTCTTGCAAAAGTAACCTCGGAAACTCCGGGCGTTCCTGTCATAATTCTTACAGGTCATGGAAGTATTGACAGTGCTGTAGATGCAATGCGTCATGGAGCGTATGATTTTTTAACAAAACCCTTG
>JAFVDR010000060.1 GCA_017476165.1 Treponema sp.
ACAGTAGCCCTGAGCTTTCTGCCGCACGCAGCAGGTAAACAGCAACTCGTCCAACAAATGCCCAAAACAAGGCACTTAAGACAGTGAAAAAGTTCTCAAAGAGATAATTTATCTGCTTTGCAGATTCGAAACCCTAGATTTTGTCGTAAGCCCTCATTCATGAGTACTAAATAAAAAAGAAACCGCCATTTTACTGGCGATTTCATAGATTTGAACCTTGATAAGATAATTAAGTTTTTTATACCGGCTAGGACATTTCTCCTGAACCTGTTTTGACCAGGGGAGGAGATCATTCAGACAGTTCAGATTGTTATCATCCTGGTGCTTTGGAATCTCAGACAAAAGGAGTTCGAAATAATCATAGGTATTTAGATTATTAGCTTTGGCAGTTTCAGCTATGCTGAAAATAATAGCACTTGCGTTAGCTCCGTTATCAGATTCTATAAGCACGAAGTTTTTTCTGGCAATGGTGAATGGCCGCATGGCCTGTTCTGCATAATTGTTATCCATTGGGATTTTTCCATCAGTTAGGAACCTACGAAGATATTCTTTTTGTTTTATGCTGTATGCCAGAGCCCTTCCAATGACGCTGTTATGAGTGACCTGGCTGTATTTGAGTTTTGCCCATGCGAAATAAGCATCGACTTTATTCTGTAGGGCAAGCTGACGTTGCTTCTTACGATCTCAGTTTGAAAGGTCATCAAAGCCGTTATCGAGATGCATTATCTCGGTTATCATCGAGTATGCTGTTGCGGAACAGGTCAACCGGTTTGCTAGCCTTTACGATCATTACAGCTGTTTTCTATCTACGTAGCAGTCAGTCCTTTTCGCATTCGATTAGCATTTTTTCGCATTTTAACAGAGCTTCTTGAAGTATACAATCGTCAAAATTCCAATCATTTGATTCGTTATTCAGAACCATTTTCAAGAACTCACAAAAAGACATTTTAGGATACTTATTCCATAATATTTCAAATGTATCCATGAGATTTTGTTTACTATGTTCAATATCGTATTTTCCTTCAAACCATCTTTCATTTAAAGATAGTTCTTTCTTAAAGGATGAAAAATAGTTTTCTACCATATTTTGTTTAAAATACATGCTGCGATCGCATGTACGTAATAAATATGGATTATGCGTGCAGAGGTTGATCTCGTTTTGATAGTGTTGCTTGGCCTTATCATCTGGCATAACGCTATTTATCACATATGTAAATTGTTTTCAAATGTATTTTTGATCAGAATTTGTGACTCCAACAAAGCGCAATCTGTTTTGAAGATAGTGCAATGTTTTATCATTCATAATAGAAAAAAACATCATTGCTTCATTGAGAGTTGTGACTTCAGAGTCCAGTTTTTCCTTTTCGTTTAATATAATTGTGTACTCAATATCAAGGTCAACATCCTCTTCATAGGTGGAGTTTTTTTCTCTTTCAGATATTTCCAGTTGCAATTTTGCAAAACATTCTCTCTGTTCTTCTAAATTGGGATAATTCACTTCATAGTTTCTGACTAAAATATCATCTATGCCAACTCCTCCCATGCTACATAGATATGCCAGGTCTTCAATGTTAGGAACAGCTCTGCCATGTAACCAGTTGTATAATGTATCAGGCTGAACACTCACATGTCTGGCAATGTCAGCAAGACTGCAATCAAAACTATCAGCTAAGCTCATAACAAGGTCTCGCAAGTTATCCAGCGTAGCTCTTTTGTTTACTTCTAGTTCGTATCGTCTTCCCATAATTTTGTCTCCTTTATATGAATGTCGATGGACTAATTATATATGAGAACTCAAAAATTTGTACTATCATTCAAAACAA
>JAFVDR010000006.1 GCA_017476165.1 Treponema sp.
AACAAACTGATGATGTATGAAATCGACATAACGCACGCGGCTATAAAATCGCTACGGGATTATTTGTATTCTAATACACTTTCAGATTATGGCAGCGCAACAGGTGCAACAGAAAGCGAGATTTACGATTTTCTTGTTTCCCATGATATGGCGGCTTCATCTGCAAGTGCAGAAATTGCATTATTGAAGCGGATTGGCAACGACCTGTATTTTTTGACCATAGATATTCTTCTGATTTAAAAATCTGGATGTATGCCGAACGAGAATAAAACTGCTGCAGCGAGGAAAAGAATGGGATTAACAGATGTATTGAAAGATGTTGTAACTATTGCATAAAAAATAGACAACATCGACCTATGTAAAAAATTGCTTGAAGCCAACCAGCTTGCAATGGAATTACAATCTGAACTAATTATAGGGAAAAAATTGAAGGAAGATGCACTCGTAGAGGCAGTTACATAAGAAAATCATGGGATCCGTTGAGGCGAAGTGAAAGTTAGCGTAAACGCTGCTGTATGTTTTCATTGCTACAGTATCCGCACGCATACAGCATAGAAGAAATTTGCAAAGTATGCTAAAATGTGGTTATGTCAGAAAAAACTATCAAGGAAGTAGTAGCTGCGCTAAAGGAACCTGCAAAAAAGAAATTTGTGGAATTGGTGCAAGCCTGTTTTCACAGTCCAGAACTGAGGGAAAAGCAGGCTGCTGCAACAGCGTATGAAATTAACACATTGAGCAAAGCTGTAAGGGATAATATTGATTTACCTGTTGTCGTGAAAGACGGCAAAGTTAGTATAGATACTACCGATACCGAGGCATTAATAGCGCGTACAACCAAGCGCGAACATTTGCAGTCAATTCATAGGGAGCAAAATATTGAGTCAATCTTTGCAAAAACTGCAACGCAGTTGGAGAGCGTAGAGAAATGTTCTTCCGAGCCTGTAAATCCAGATTTGCTGGCTCGTTTTATTGAAGCTGGACAAGATGTTTCCGATGATGATTTGCAGAATTTATGGGCAAAAATCCTTGCAGGGGAAATTGTAAAGCCAAAGACTTGCTCTTTGCGGACGATTGATATTCTGAAGAATATGTCGAAAGATGAATTTGATATGTTTTTGAAGGTGTGCCCGTTTGTTATGGATGACGTCATTTTTTCAGACTCTCATCTTCTTTTAGATAAAGGTATTACTACTGCTACGATATTAATATTGGATGAATGTGGATTATTGATTGATACAGGTTTAATTAGAACTGTACAACTTACAGGAAAAGAAGAGAAAATCTTTAATACGGATAAGTATATATTGCTTGCGAAAAGACGATTACCATCTATGACTTCATTTTTTCTTACAGTCTACCCGCTAACAGAATCTGGAAGAAAACTATATAGTTTGTCTGATTGCAATATTGATAATACTTTTTTTCTTGCCTATTCACAGTTCTTAGTGAGAGAACATAGAGATATAGAATTCAGACTTCATAGGATTACAAACATTGAAACTGACGGTAGCATAGAATATGATAAAACCGTCAACCTTCTTAATACCCCGCAGGAGACTTGCTGATGGCAGGCAAGTTAGAGATCACGTGGATGGAGAGTCGCTTTTTGATTGAAGAGCCGTAAAATTCTAACATGGTATGTCTTAAGCTACATCGGAGAAAATTAAGGAACCAAGAAAATGGCAAGCGAAATACTGATTCATACAGAAGCAGACTTAAAATCAAAGATTTACACAATCCGTGGCATTCAGGTGATGCTGGATTCTGATTTAAAAGGCATAATAACACAGTTGATGAAAAATCCTCCGCGAGTGCTGAACTAAATTACAAGGAAAAACAGTCATGACCTTAGAAGAAATAAAACATGGTGAAAACGCTCATCTTGAATTTAAGAGAGAAGTGCCAGATAAGAAAGAAAGCGTTTTAAAGACTGTGTCAGCGTTTTCCAATACTTCAGGCGGAAAAATCATTTTTGGCGTTGATGACAAATCCCTTGCTGTAACAGGAATCCAAGGCGACATTTTTAAGCTTATGGACGGAATAATAAACTCCATAAGCGACAGCCTTGAGCCGCTTATTTCGCCTGCTGTCAATGCAGAGACAATCGACGGCAAAACTGTCATTGTACTGGAAGTTTTTCCGACAAATTTCACGCCCGTTTTCTTAAAATCAAAAGGAAAGGAACAGGGAACTTTTGTCAGAGTCGGGGCAACTTCCAGCTCTGCCGACCATTATGCCCTAAAAGAACTAGAGCTTAACGGCTCGCGCACTTCATTTGATTCTCTTAAGTGCGTAAGCTTTATGAACGATGCAGGCTCCTTCAATGAAGATGCTGTGGCAGCTCTTTGTGCCGACATAAACAAGTACATTAGTGAAAAGGAAATTGATGCACCAAAAGTAACGGAGAGAACACTTGAAGCTTTTGGTGTCCTAAAGAATATAAACGGCGACATACAGCCGAGCAATGCCTTTGCCCTTTTGACAAAGCCGGACAGATTTGAATTCATAAATGCAGGAATCCGCTGCGCCTGCTTCAAGGGAGCTGACAAATCAACCTTTATAGACAAGCTTGACTGCGAGGGGCCTGTATATGTTCAGATAGAGCAAGCATTAAAATT
>JAFVDR010000061.1 GCA_017476165.1 Treponema sp.
GAGGGAGGCTTCGACTTCCGAAAACAAAGAATACTCCGTTATTGTAAAGGATTTGGCGGACGATGCTGATGGCGTAAAGGAAGCTTCCATCCAAATGGCACTTCTTGAAGGTGGATCGTATGATCCGGATCCTGGAGACAGCATTCGTTTGCACAGAAAGGATGATTCTGGCCGCGAAAGTCATAAAGTGCGCCTTGTAAAGGCTGACGAAAAAGGTCGCCGGTGGATTGATGTTCCCAAAGGCTTTTCCTATGAAGATTCCGTGTATCTGTTGCAGACAAAGGCAATGTCCAAACGGTACAAGCGCGTGCTTCCACCTGATTTGTCGCGGTACAGAAAGCAGCCCGGACCTGAAAAGCTGCCTGTGCTTGATTTAACGCCGCTTGCACGCAATGAACTGGATTGGTTCCCTGAAGGCACGTATGTTGAAGTGTCTACAACGTCCGATGCCCATACCGTACAGATGTTGCATCCTGTTCGAATAATCATTGAGTTGAACAATGAAACAACCTATGACTTTTTGCACAAGGATTCTGCAGAAAAGCCTTTGCTGCCGTACAGCAAGAAGATGGTATTCATAGCATTGGATCCATTTGTGGCAGAAGGCTCTCTGAATGAATGTCAGAAAACGCTTTCCGTTTTGATTGAACATGGATACAAGAATTATGTGGTAAACAACCTTTCGCAAATATCACTGCTAAAAAATCAGAAGGATGTACACCTTGTTGCAGGACCGTATTTGTATACGTTTAACAGATGGGCGGTCAGTTTCCTTGAAAACCAGAATATCATGGCTGTACAGATGCCGTTTGAAAACAGCGAAAAGAATTTGTCTGAAACGTTTGAAAATTCAGGGGAGCGTTCTCGAGTACTTGTTCCTGTGTTTGCTTATCCTACTTTGTTCAGGATGCGCTTTAAGCTTCCGAAAGACTATGACTTTACTTTTTTTGCAGACAAAGAGGGAACGAGTTTTAAGGTGAATTCTACGGTAGACGGGTCGTTTGTCATGCCGGAAGCTCCGTTCAGCATCATAGAAAAAATGGAATCGCTGAAGTCTAAGGGCTGGAAACGGCAGCTGATAGATTTTTCAAAGACGAAGACTTCAAAATCCGATTTGAAGGATTTGATGGGGCTTATGAATCGTCGAGTGCATATTGACGGTTCTTCCAAATTTAACTGGAAGGATGGCTTTTATGACCCTGAAAAAATGGAAGCGTATCAGGCAAGTAATGCCCGTGCGGCTCAAGCTCGTAGGGATTCTGTTTCGGTAAGGAAAAACGGTTCTTCTGTATCTGAAAAGGGTAAGAAAAAGAAAGGCCGGCGGTAAAGGTTTGTGCCGAATTTGTTGTCTGTCGTTGAGGGCTGAGTTTATCGCTGCAAAACGATAAACTCTTTGGATGTCATGTTCGGAATCGTTGTCCTGAACATGTTCCCCTAAAACACGGGAAGTTGTTCTCTTTCTTGCTCGGAAGCTGCCGCAATTGCTTCTTTGATGGCAGCAACTGTGTTTTGAGCAGCAGGTGCTGCAATATCTGTTGACGGTTTGTTTCTATTGAATATTTCGTCTGCAAGGCGCTTTGGAAGCTTAAGGAATTCTACATGTTCCGCAATTATAAGAACTTTGCTGTGAGACTTTCCCTCATTGTCTTTCCACCTGTTCTGCTTTATCCTTCCAACAACTCTGATTTCCCTTCCTGGCGGACACCATTCGGCACATCTTTCTGCAAGCTTTCCGAATGTGTCTACGTCAAAGTAAGAAACTTCTTCTGTTACAGTTCCTTCTGAGTTTTTGTATTTGGAATTGACGGCAATTGGTACGGTACATACTGTCTTGCCGTTTGGCGTGCATTTTTGCAACGGTGTCCTTACGACATTTCCTTCCAGAATAATTTGATTCAATGCATTCATAATAATCTCCTTAGAAGAATGTTCTTCTATAAATATATAGTTTCCCTGATGTTGCATTTTGGTATGGAATTTATGAAAAAAAATTAAAATTTTCTTTTTTTCTTTAGTTTGTTTTTGTACTTGTTTTCATGTACCAGATTGTATATAATGAAATCTTATGGAAGTGACATCAAACGTTCTTGAATTGCTAAAGAGTTATTCGTTAAAACAACGGATTGTCAGTATAGAATTTGGTGAATTTGCTGATTATATCCGCCATTATGCACAGCATCATGTGAATGAAAAAGGCTGGCTGGGAGCATTCCTTGGTACCACAGACGATACGCTGCAGGATGAACTTCGAAAGCTTGCGGCATCCCGACAAATTGTCATTACAAATGTAGCACAAGGAAAGCAGCTCATATTTGTTGTGCCTTCTTTTATTGAAGCATATTCGGAAAAATATAAGGAAATTGAACTGAACATTGGAGTTCCGTTTCCAAATATCAATGATTTGCCAAAAAATGTTCCTACTGATATCGTGACGCGAATTCAGGCTACAGATTTCCTGTATGAACGTCTTGAAAAAGAATCTTCTGACACACATGTCTTGTACTGTCTTGAATTTGATAAAAGCATTCCGGGGCTTTTGTATCCGTCTTCACTTCCTGCATCACTGCTCATAAAACTTACCCTTAAGAAAATTCAGGACATGCTTAGAAAAGAAGAATATCATGATTACTTCCTTAAAAAGCTGACCATTTCCAATCCTGGCAAAGAACTTTCAATGAAAAATTTCTTTACCCTTCTGGTTGCACGCCCAGAGGATGCCTTTGATGCAGTACGATCCAACGGCGACAACTTTTACTACTGGTCCCAGTTGTGCTATTTTGTTCGTCAGGATTACAACAAGCGCAAGGATTACACTCTTGATGAAATAAATACGCTTCAATGCATTTCTGTCCTCGAAATTTCAACGGCATTCTATAAGTCCCGTGCAGCGGAGCGCAGCCAAACGGAAAGTGCCTTTAAGGAATTTGACCGTCTCATTGCATCTCCTCCGTATTACTTTACCAAGTCTGATATTGAAAACTTCAAGGATGCCCATGGGAAGGCATTGCTCGGTCAATATTCAAAGGAAGCACTGAATGACAGGCTGAACGCCATGCATTCTGAAACGGTGGGAAACAGTTTGCCACAGCTCCTTATTTTTAGGGTAGACGAAAAAGAGGGATATTTCATCATGAAAGATAAAATCATGCCCCTCATTATACGTCTTTGCAATGAAGCAGCTTCCGTTATTCGCGATAGTTTGAGCCGGACATGGTTCAAGTCGCTGCTGGAGTTTGAAACGTTGCCGGAAATGAAAGAAGCTGCACCGTTTGAAAAATGTCTTGAACGGGAACTGCATGCTACCCAGCCTATCTTGTTTTCTTTGCTTCATGCGTCATTCCTTCCTGTCGTTGCATTTGAAGACAATACTCCAGGTCGTTTGACATTGTATCGCAATGGCATTTTGGTTCCTTACAGTGAATTGCTTCTCGTAAGCCGCCAGGAAATCTATTTGAATGCAAAAATGAAGCTCCCTGTGTGGTATTCTATTCCTGTGGTTTCTTGGATTGTTTCCCTGTTTATAAAGAAGCCCAAAAAGAAGCGGGCGAAACAGACGTATCAGACTGCAACCGAAGCAACCATTACCATGGAAAAAGCAGAAGCTGAGGAACGTGTAAAGAAGCTAGAAGCAAAAGACAAGGGGCCTCGCTCCCGTTCCAAGGCATTCCGCAACATTGCAGCATCTGCAGAGCAGAAGCTTGTTCCCGATAACAGTACCCTTGATCGTGAGTTAAAGGCATATCTGGCAGAGTGGAATGACCGTCTTGACGGTTCTTCCTATGACAATCTTACGATGGATGTCAATAACCTTATTAGGGATTATTTGCGCAAGGTTTTGAAATCGTTGAAGACAGAAAACATGTCAGAAGAAAGAATCGAAAGTCTTGCTCAGTCATTGGAAGAAAGTCCAAGCTTGATGAAGATAAAGAATCATCCTGCATTGCGGCGGTACATACAGCTTTACATGATTAAGCTGCTGAAGAATCTTCCTCCGTCTTGATGCGTTTCTATCACTTTACGTGTAAGGAGGCATTTGTTGGACGGTGGCAGTAGTTATCCCGATTATTTTCAACACTCGTGCATTATGACATGCACTATACAAATGCCTTCAGTGTTTGTGGGTTAAAGACAAAAAGCTGTCGGCATAGTCTTATATGATGGAATTTGATTATGATTACATTCTGGCAGCAGGAAAACGGAAAATTAGTAGAAAAAGATAAAGAAGAGCTGGACATGGCTCTGAATACATGGGTTGATGCCCGTTGTGTAACAAGCGATGATGTTGATGTTTTGCAGCGGGAGTTTCACATTGATCCGGAAAATATTCTTGACATTCTTGACCCCGATGAACTTTCCCGTATTGAAAAGAATGATGCCGATGGCTATGATTACATCCTGACCATTCTTCGTCTTCCTGTGTTTTCCCCCAGTGATGACATAAGTTATTTCTGTACGCCTTTGGGCATTATTATGTCGGGAAAATTCTTCATAACTATCTGCTGGACAGACTGCGAGGTCTTAAAAGACTTTGCGGCAAACAGGATAAAGGAACTGTCTCTTAATGATTTTACGGCATTCACCATTCGCTTTTTATCTCGTGCAGATACGACATTCTTGCGTTACCTGAAGGAACTGAACCGTCGGGCTGTTACAATACAGAATGAAATGTTCCGTTCTGTTGAAAATCAGGAATTCCTGCAACTGCTGAATATTCAAAAGTCTCTTGTGTACTTTGAAACATCTTTGAAAAGCAATCAGCTGCTTTTGGAAAAGCTCAGGAAAACAAGGATATTGAAGCTTGATGAAGAAGACCAGGACTGGCTTGATGATGTGGATATTGATAATCGTCAGGCCATGGAAATGGCAGATACCTACACGAACATTATGGCGCAGATGAATGATGCCTGTGCTTCTCTTATATCCAACAACCTGAGCATTGTCATGAAGCGCATGACAATCATTTCCATTGTCATAACCATTCCAACGTTCATAACAAGTTTTTTTGGCATGAACATTCCGCTGCCATGGATGCATTCCGGCTGGATTGGAATGACAGCCATTACCATCATGTGCATTGTGCTTGCACTGCTTGGATGGTTCGTCATTATGAAAACATCCAAGTATGCAGACCCCATTGTTACGTTGCGAAAAAGAAAAACTCGCTCCTCTAAGAAGCAGGTTCGCAGAAAGCGGCGTATATAAATGTAGCTTTGCTCTTATTTTACGTGTTCAAGTGTGGCTTTTACCACTTTGAATGTTCCGTCCTGCTTTTCTATGTCCAGCCATGCATAATTGCCTTCAAGCAATGCTCCTGGATTGATGATTGTTGTATTTCCTATTGTATCTATGCCGGCACTTTCATGTATGTGTCCTGTAATGACAGCAAGCGGTTTGTAATTTTCAATAAATTCCCTCAGCAACGGGCTTCCGACATGTGCACCGTTTGAAATGGTGTCGCATTTTATATCTTTTGGAGGGTTGTGCATCAGGACAATAAGGTTGTTCCACTCCTGTTCTCCCTGTTCTTTTATTAAAGCCAAATCGGAGACCAGCTCTTCGTCTGTTCTCTCAAAGGGGGTCGTTCCTGTGAATTTGCTTCCTCCTCCACTGCCCAAGAAAGAAAGCCCTTCATTGTTTGCAAGGCTCTTTTGTACGGAAATGTCTTTGCTTTCAATGTCTGCAATGAATTCTGGATTGTCGCAGTTGCCAAGCACTGAAAAAATGGTGTCATGTTTTGAACACAGCTTTTCAAGAACGGGAAGCCCTGTTTCTTCATGTTCAAAGCGGGCAAAGTCTCCTGCAAATAAAACAGCATCTGCTTTGTTAAAGCAATCGTCCAGCTTGTCCAAAACTTCCAGATTTCCGTGTATGTCGCTCAGTACTAAAAAATGCATTATATTGCCTCCATTATCTTTTTTAAGGCATCCATCTGCTCATGGGTACCAATGGTGATGCGCACAAAGTCTTCGATGCCTGGTGTATTAAAGTGTCGGATGAGAATCCCTTCTTTTTTTATGGCTTCATAGATGGCCGTTCCGCTAGTTCCTTCTTTTTTTGTAAATACGAAATTCGTGGAGCTGTCAATGACAAACCATCCGCGATTGCGAAGGAATGTCGTAAAGCTATCCCGTTCTGCAACTATTTTTTTTGCATTTTCTGCATAATACCATGCAGCTTTGCATGATGCAATGGCTGCCGTTTTAGCAAGAAAATCTACCGGAAAGTGATTGAATGAATTTTTAACCGTAAAGACAGCTTTCGTTAATTCAGGGGAGGAAATGATGTAGCCAAGTCGCATTCCTGCAAATGACAGGCTTTTGCTGAATGTGCGTACAATGACAAGATTGCTGAACTCTTGCAAAAGAGGAATGCAGCTTTCGCTGCCAAAATCGGCATAGGCTTCGTCTACAACAACAATCCTGCTTTTGGGGGCTTTTTTCAGAATATCGGCTACCTGTGCCCTTGTCAGTGCAATACCTGTTGGAGCATTTGGATTTGCAAATATCAAGCTGCTGTCTGTCTTGTTTGCTTCGGCGAGCATTGTCTGCACGTTTAAGGACCAGTCCTTCTGCAGTGGAATAGGGTTCATTGGAATGTTGTAATAACCGCAATATACAGGATAGAAACTGTAAGTGAACTCCGGCATCACGAGAGGTCGATCGCTGTCAAAAAAGGTGTAGAATACAAAGCTGAGCACTTCATCGCTTCCGTTGCCGCAAAAAATCATGTCCTTGGTAATTTTGAATGAAGTCTTGTTTTTATCTGATGGAGTACAGGTTGTTCCCGCTATGGATGTGTTTGCGAATACTCCCCCAGTGGCATTAATCATGTCGGCAATTGCTTGCCGCAAGTCTGTAACATCGGGATCAGGGTACAGCCCCAGCTTTTCCCTGTGGGTTTCAGCTGCAACTTTTACGGCATCTGCAACACTTGAATGCGGTGGGTAGGGATTTTCATTTGCATTTAATTTTATGTATTCCCTGTCTGTAGGCTGTTCTCCTGGAACATAGGGATGAAGGTTGGTCAGTCTTTGTGCAAGCATTAAAAGTCTCCTGCATGGTTAGTATGAAATCATTCTATTGCAAATGTTCCATAACTGCAAGAGCTGCACTACCATGAACGGATGCAAAAAAAAGACTGCCAAGCATGTGCATTGCACTTTGCAGGCAGTCGGTTGTAAAGGTTTTATAGGATGTCTTGCGATTGTTGCTTACAGCGGAATGTTTCCGTGTTTTTTTGCAGGAGCCGTGTTTTGCTTTTTGTTTTCAAGGAATTCAAGGCTTCTGGCAACTCGTTCACGAGTTTCCTCTGGATTAATGATTTCGCTGATGTAGTCGCGCTTTGCTGCAATTTCAGGAGTCATGATTGTTTCATGGTATTCCTTTGTTTTCATAGCAACAAAAGCCGCCTGTGCAGGATCCTTCATTTCCTTTGCATACAGAATTTCAAGAGCACCTTCTGCACCCATAACGGCAATTTCTGCCTTTGGCCATGCATACACGAAATCTGCTCCCAAATGCTTTGAACACATGGCGATGTAAGCACCGCCGTATGCTTTTCTTGTTATGACAGTAACTTTTGGTACTGTTGCTTCGCTGTATGCATAGATGACTTTTGCACCATGACGGATAATGCCCTTCTGCTCTTCGTCTGGACCCGGAAGAAAGCCCGGTACATCAACAAATGTAACGAGCGGAATGTTGTAGCTGTCGCAGTAACGTACAAAGCGGGCAATCTTGTCCGAAGAGTCGCAGTTGAGCAGCCCGCCCCACACAGCAGGATTGTTTGCAACGATGCCGACAGATTTGCCTTCGATTTTTCCAAAGCCGACAACTGCCATTTCAGCAAATTCCTTCATAACTTCAAAGAATGAACCGTCATCAACAACGCAGTCAATGACTTCTCTCATGTCGTAGCCCTTTTTGCTTTCTTGTGGCAGGGCAGAAGCTATTTTCTTTGCCTTTTTATGAGCATCGAATTTATATTTTGCAGCTGCAACAATTTCTTCTCCGTAATAGTGGGGAATGTAATCCAGCAGCTTGCGTACATTTTCATAGCATTCTTTTTCGGTTTCGCTTCTAAAATGTGCAACGCCGCTTTTCTGAGCGTGGATTGAAGCTCCTCCTAAATCTTCGGCCGTAATGTCGAGGGAAAGGACACTCTTTACTACTTTTGGACCTGTAATAAACAGCTGGCTTATTTTGTCAACTGCAAAGATGAAATCGGTAATTCCAGGAGAATAGACGGCACCTCCTGCACAGGGACCTGCAATAATGCTAATCTGAGGTACAGATCCGCTCGCACGGACATTCTGATAGAACAGTTCTCCGTAACCGCACAGGGCATCTACACCTTCCTGAATGCGTGCTCCACCGGAATCGTTGATTCCAATGATAGGGCATCGTGATTCTATGGCTTTTTCCATCAATTCGGCAATCTTCTGACCATGTACTTTACCAAGGCTTCCACCCTGAACAGTAAAATCCTGTGCATAGACAGCAACCTTTTTGCCGTTTATTTTGCCAAATCCAGTAATAACTCCATCGTAGGGAATCTCTTTTGCATCCATCCCAAAGCTGGTGCACTGATGGTGTGCTGCGGAGTATATTTCGTAAAAACTACCTTTGTCGCAAAGGGTGTTGATGCGCTCAATGGCGTGCAATTTTCCCTTTGCGTGCTGTTTTTCAAGATTGTATGTGTACTTTGCCATATACCTTGGATTGTAGCAACATTCTCTTTTATAGTCAATATGACAAAAATTGTATATTTGTCAATTAGAAGCTTTCATTCTGAGCCTTTATTTTATTGTCTGCTTCTATCAGTTCGGAGTTGGTTGGAATCCAAGAATGATGCTTGCGAAGCTCTTTTGCCGTTTTCAGGACATCATTTCCTTCTTGTGCAAGAGTTTGCTTGTATTCTTCCACAAATTCCTTGTAGTCAAGCTTCACTACTTTGCCAGTGTTCTGCTGGATGCTGGTAATCAGCCATCGGTTGCCTGAAAATGTAAGCGTCAGGGCATCTTCTTTTTCTTCTGCAAACAGCGAACCGTCGCCTTCATTGTACACCAGAAAGTATGACACCGTGAATGTCTGTTTTTCCTTGTCTTTTATGTCTGGCTCTGCATCTGTAATGGGCTTGGGGAATGTGTTTCTGAGAGGAGCCGTAAAGAACAGACTGCCCTTTTCCGTTTCAATGGAGAACTGTGTCAGCCCGTACATGGTGTAGCTTCCATCGTAGTTAAACTGAAACCATTCTGCAGGAGAAACGGTCTTGTCCTTGAAATTGTAGGCACTTCGTGTTTTTGATGCAACGTATATGGTGCTGAGGATGTCTATAAGAGTGTTCGCCTCTTTGCATTGCGAGCTGGATTTTGCACTTGCAGTGTCCGTATTGTTTACGGCACTGTAAAACATTTCTATTGTTTCAATCGAAGTCAGGCCCCTTGTCGTCGGCTGCTGCATCATGCCGTTTACAAGGGTTCCTGCAACCGCAAGAGCTGCAACCATTGCCGCACATACAATGCCAATGCCTGTTTTATTGTGGCGCACCCAGCGTTTTACCTTTAGCCTTTGCTGAAAGAGCTTCTGCTTTTTCTGAACTTCCTCTTCAAATTTTTCGTTTGAAATGTTTGTCTTTCGTATGACGGCGGCAGGATGTCCTTCCGGCGTGATTCCCAGTTCCTTGTACATCTCTTCAACGGGAAAGGAATCCTGTTCGGAGTGTACAGTCTGCAGCGCATTGTCTACAGCCCTTGCGAGCGTCTGGTTCAGAGACCATACTTTTTGTGCAACGGGAATGTAATTGTGGTCTTTGTAATCTTCTTCCCGCTGCCGTTCATCAATCTGAGCAAAGGGCAGGTTTCCTGTCAGTACTTTGTAGGCAATGACAGCCTGTGTAAAGCGCAATGCTTCCTGTTTCTTAAGGTTCTTGTTTATGTACAGCCCCTCTGCGTGGGCATAGATTTCTGTTCCTGCACATTGTGATGCCGTTTCATACAAGTCAAACGGAACAAACAGTATGCGCTCAAAGTCCGCCGAAATGACAATGCCCCCCACTCCTATTGCGTACAGGGGAACCTGCTGCTGCATGGCACTTTCAATTGCACTGCATACCAGCGTACTGGCAAAGTACTGGCGGGTATTGTCCTGAGTTTCAAAGAAATCTTTGAGCGTCAGCCCACTGAATCCAGCCCCCTCGAGCAGCACGGAATCGGAATGTGCGTCAGAATCATCGTTCAGCTTTGTCCCCGTAAAGAACCAGTTTGAAAAAGTCCAGCCGTCATCGGTTCTGGTGGCAACAAATCCGTTCTCGGTAAGACGCAAAGAAAGCCTGGATTTTGAAAAGGCACTTTGTGTCATGTATGTATCTAGATAAATGTTTCCGTTCTTTGAAAATACAAGCTTTCGTTCCATTTGTGCTTAGCGTCTCCCGTTTGAATTGTAAAGGTACTTAAAGTAATCCATGTTCGTGCTGAATGTCGGATCAAAAGAGTCCATCGTCTGCTTGTACGATTCAAGACTCTTCCAGAATTCATAGAATGCAGGATCCTGACTGTAGGCGGCATTGTAAATGGCAGCAGCTTCAGCGTCAGCCTTACCCTTCGTTTCCTCGCTTATTCTGTATGCCTCGCTCTGGATGGTACGCTTTTCGTTTTCGAGCTTACCGAGCCATTCTGCTTTTTTTCCCTCACCCAAAGAACGGTATGCCTGAGCCACTTGGTTTCGTTCCTTTATCATTCTGTTGTACACGCTGTCTGTCAATTCATCAGAATATTTTATTTGGCGTGGAACAATGTCAATCAATTCAATTCCGTATTCCGCAACCATCTTTCTTGCTTCTGCCACCATTTCTTCACACAGCTTGCTCCTTCCTTTCATGACGATCTCATTCTGTGAATTAACATTGACGAGGGATTCAATCTCTGCCGTTTCGTTTTCATCCATGCCTTCAAGCTGTGTGGCCTCTGCATCGGAGGAATGGTCGTTGATGACGTTTGAGCTCCTGACAATTTCACTCAGCCTGTTTCTGGTAATGATTGTCCTTGTGGACGAATCAATGATGTCGCTTAGCTTTGAGTAAGAGCCGCTGACCGTCTTGAATGACTGGTAGAACAGGGCAGGGTCTTTTATTCTCCATCGGCTTGTTGTGTCCACGATGATGAATTGGTTTTCCTTTGTGGGAATGCGTTCGCTGTCTCCATCGAGGGAAAGTGTTTTGCTTGGAGATGTGGTAACAATGTCAATGAACGGTATGCGTATGTACAGCCCTGCCTGAGTGCGAGTCTGGACAATCTGTCCGAAACGGGTAACAACGGCCTGGTTTCCTTCGTTGATGATGTATAATGGCCCTGCAGAAAAGAATGCAATAAGACATATTGCAATGATTCCAAGCACTATGTAAAAGTTTTTCTTTGTTTTCATTTCTGTATCTCCCTGTGTACTGCTGAATTTCGATGCCTAACGTTTCGAAGTGCCGTTCCAGTCCTTGAACGGAAAGACCTTCGTCATTGTTCCGTCTATCAGTGCCGGTGTCTGTTGCTTTGTTTAGTAGGCCTGACAGATTTCTTACA
>JAFVDR010000007.1 GCA_017476165.1 Treponema sp.
AATATAGAGCCAATATTTCACCTTTCAAAAAACAACCAAAATGTAGTTTTATTCATGCTTGATAAAGCCCAGACGCAATACATGAAGGAAATTCTCAAGGAAGATCCCGAGTTAACACACATTTTCAGCGGTTTTACCTGCTTTCAAAATGTCATATCCTTTAATGGTCACACTCTCATGGGATCTCCTGGATTATATGGAGGCTATGAATATACTCCAGCAGAAATGAATAAACGTGAAAATGAAAAACTCGTTGACAAGCACAATGAAGCTTTATTGCTGTTGCCGCGGATTTTTTCAGAACAGGGAAATTTTTCAGCAACGATTACAGATCCATCGTGGTCCAATTACAATGTATTTACGGATTTATCGATTTTTGCTGATTATGAAAAACTGAAAGCCTACCAAACAATCGGCAGCTACAATGAACTTTGGTTCAGGAAGCATCCTGAAAGCCAAAACTATGATTCCACAGAATCTCTTTTAACGAGAAATCTTTTATTTTTTAGTTTTTTCAGAGAGTTTCCAATAGTTCTCAGAGAGTTGCTGTATAATCACAGTTCATACTGGAGTTCAAATGCAGCAGAAAAAGATTTTAGAATTGTCATGGACAATTATGCTGTTTTAGATCTGCTGCCAGAACTAACTTCGTTTGACAATGATAAATCCAGTTATATCGTTCTTGCAAACGAACTTCCACATGAAAAATATTTTTTCCAAGCACCAGATTACAAGCCTGCATCAACAGTAACAGACAGAGGCTCTTCCATATTCAAGAATGACCCTTCATATCACACGCAGATGGCTACACTGAAAATGCTAGGAAACTGGATTAACTATCTGAAAGACAATGGAATATATGACAATACAAGAATTGTCTTTGTATCCGATCATGGCGGTGTTTCCCATGAAGCAGAATTCGATGACAATCAAGAACTTGATAATAAGGTGGCTGGAAAACAATACAAAGGCAGAGCCCATTATCATTGCCTGCTCTTATTTAAGGATTTTAACAGTACAGGGGACATTGCGTTTGACGATGCATTCATGACAAATGCAGATACAGCCTCTCTTTTGTTGAAAGGAATAATAGAACATCCTGTAAATCCGTTTACAGGAAAAGAAATTCCCTTAGATACAACAAATATAAAAAAGAATGGTGTATTTATTACAACTTGTGACGTTCATCAAGCAGGTTGGAATGGAAAATACACATTTTCCATAAAAGAAAATGAATGGTGGCATGTAAAAGACAATATCTTTGATTCGAAAAATTGGACTCAAAAATCACCATTTGATCAAACTAATTAACGGGAGAATGCAATGAATATTTTTTCATTTCTGTATATTGATCCGGGAACGGGAAGCATGCTGTTTTCCATACTTATTGGAGCTGCAGCAACCCTTTTCTTTCTTGCAAAAGCAGCAATGCTCAAGCTAAAAGTCTTTTTTTCAGGAAAACGGACTGGTGTTGTACAAGACACTTCTTACCGCACATATGTCATTTACAATGAAGGAAAGCAGTACTGGAATGTCTTCAAGCCTGTTACCGATGAATTTGAAAAAAGAGGCATTGATCTTACCTATTATACGTCAGCAAGAGACGATCCTGCTTTCGATGCAGGATATTCGCACATACACTGTGAATTCATTGGAGAAGGGAATGCAGCGTTTGCACGCTTAAATTTGCTGTCGGCAGGATTTGTCCTCATGACCACACCAGGTCTTCACGTGTATCAGCTTAAACGGAGTAAAAAAGTCTCGCATTATTCCCACATAGTTCACATGCCGAATGATGCAACAACATACAGGCTGTTTGGCCTTGATTTTTTTGATTCAGTATTGCTCACAGGAGACTATCAAGGAGAAGACTTGCGATTGCTTGAAAAGCAAAGGGACTTAAAACCAAAGGATCTTATTACGGTCGGATGCACATACCTTGATGTTCTTTCAGAACGAATAAAATCTATTCCTCAAGAAGAAACGCATACATTTACAGTTCTTGTATCACCTTCGTGGGGCGAAACGGCATTGCTAAAGAAATATGGAGAGCGACTGCTGGATCCTCTTGTACAAACAGGATGGAACATTATAGTGCGACCACATCCTCAGTCAAAAAAATCAGAAGCAGATATGCTTGAAAAGCTTCAAAATCGGTATGCAGACAATAAAAATCTCGAATGGGATTTTGAACGGGAAAATATATATGCAATGAAAAAGGCTGACATAATGATTTCCGATTTTTCAGGCATCATCTTTGACTACGCATTCCTGTGCAACAAACCTATAATGTATGTAAATGCAAACTTAGATTTAATGCCGTATGATGCATGGGATCTCAAAAAGCCTTTATGGCAGTTTGAAATACTAAAGAAAATGGGAATTGAATTGAAAGAAGAACAGTTTACCGACATAAAAAATGTCATACAGGCAGCCAGTGACAGTCCTGCACTCGCCGAGGGACGGGAAGAAGCAAAAAGACAAGCATGGATGTATATAGGTGAAAGCGGTAAAAGAGTTGCTGATTATATGATACAAAAGGTGGCAAATACATGAATAAAACAGTATATTTAGGAATGACGGGCGACATCATTCATCCAGGAATCATCAATATTATTAATGAAGGTGCAAAACATGGAGAACTGATTGTGGGGCTTTTGACTGACAGTGCCATAGTTTCACATAAACGACTTCCCTATTTAACCTACGAGCAAAGAAAGAATGTTGTTGAAAACATTAAGGGTGTAAGCAAAGTTGTTCCACAGGAAGAATGGAGTTATGTTCCTAATTTAAAGAAATATAAGCCTGATTTCATAATTCATGGTGATGACTGGAAAACCA
>JAFVDR010000062.1 GCA_017476165.1 Treponema sp.
TACGCTGCAAAAATATCCGTCATATTCAACTTCTGTTTCCAGCTCATCAAGAGCCTCTGTTAATTCTTCCCAACTCATGCATGAATTCTAGCATATTTTTTTAATTTTAAACACTGCTTTCTTAAAAACTGATTTCCGTGATTGATCGTTTCGTCTATTGACAGCACTTGTACAAACATGAAAATGAAAGCCTTAGAAAAACAAACCTGAATTCTCTTTCTTTTTGTTCGTCAAGAAACAAGATGATTCACGGTCCTCCATCAAATTTCATTTGAAGTTTTTGTGCACGCTCTGTTTCTGAAGCAGGTTGTAGCTCAGAATTTGCCGATTGAAGACTATCGTAAAAAGAACCCAGAAAACAAAAGGCTCACAGTTTATCGTCCAGTTGAATCACGTAATCACGCTCAACATTTAGGACACGTTTATCAGCTGACAGTCTGTCAATCAAATCTGACAGTTCGGATTCTGATAAATCTTTAGAAGCAGTCAATGCACACATATTGAACGAGTGATAATTGTACATGACACTCATATCGAAATCATCCGCAAGCTGCTGAACGGCTTCATCGGGCAATTCTTCTGCAAGGGAAACAATTACGGTACGCATGGAATACTCCTGTCCCCGATGAGTTCCTTCAACGGCAGTCCTCATTGAAGAAGATCCCAATGAAGCCGCTGCATTTTTCTTGCTTTCAGAAGACTTGCATCCCGCAAGCATAGCACACAAGCACACACAGACAAAAACAGCAAAACGATTAATTTTCATAGCAACTCCTTGTCTCACAATACTTTACAGCAGAAAAGCCGGCCATCATACGCTCCTGAAAGGCCGTCCCTTGCACTCGTAATAAACAGAGTATCCTTCGACTCGCCAAAAAAACAGCAGGACGACACCTGCTTTGCCGCAACAGAGACAGTTGCACGCAGCTGACCATTTCGAGAATCGTGGCACTCAATGCGACTTCCTCCCCAAACCGCCAGCCATACATTGTCATCGTCATCAATGCACATACCGTCAGGAAGACCATCGTCTACATGAAACAGAACGCGCCTATTCGAGATGTTGCCGGTGGAAACATCATAGTCATAGACAAACACGCAGTGCTCCAGTGAATCCGAAAACAAAAAGCGTTTTCTGTCCTTTGTCCACGCCATGCCGTTTGAAATTTTCGTTTTTTCCTGCAAGATGCGTACCTTTCCATTGTCATAGCAATACAAGTTTCCGCCGGCTTCATAGGCATCGTCCCACGTAGAAGAACCAAAGAACAATCTGCCAGAAGGATCCATCTTTGCATCATTTGAACGGCGGTACGGTTCGTATACCCCTGTCAAATCGTAAAGCAGTTTTGTTTCAGAACCGTCAAACATATACAATCCATCTGTCATGGCCAGCATGTACTCGCCAGCTTTTCCAGCAGGAACTGCAGCTCCAATCATCTGTCCCATGTCAACAGCAGAAAAAGAACCGTTTGCATGCATCATGCAAAACAACTGACCTTTTATGTCAACAAAAGAAAGAACACCGCTCCGTTCATCGAAAAAAGGAGATTCTCCCAAAACAAACATTTTTGTTGCAAGACTACAGTCAGAATAGACTGTTTTCGCTTCTGACAAAAGTTGAGCTTCGAACACAACGTTCTGTTCATCATGTAATTTCATCGCTATTCCTCTTCGGCTTCCATGTATTGCATGTTGTTAATGACAGATTCAAGATTTGAAACATTGCCGTCAATGCCAGCCGCTGTGTGAGCAGTAAGCACTATCAGGAAACAAACATCCTTGAACCGCGTATAAGCACATAGTTCTGCACTTTTTTCAGAACTGTTTTCAGTTACAATACTATAACATATAATGCGCTTGTCGGTAACTCCACTCAACGGTACCGATTTAACTACAGCACCCCTTTTTTCATACGATTCAATGTCAGACTTTACGAACCGCTTCATGGCAGCATCGGAAGCTTTGTCCAGTTTCGTGCTGTTTACATAAATTATGGGCGTTGAATCACCCAATGTCTTTCCTTCTTCGTAAAACAAGGCATATATGCCATATTTCGAAAAGCTTTCCTGATCTAAAATCCATCCATCGGGGGCACATACCATGCATGCCCAGTTTTTTCCATACAGAATGCATCCCTGTTCCTGTGCAAAACAAAAACAGGAAACAAAAGCCATCAAGAGTCCTGTAAAACATCTTTTTCTCATGACAATTACCTTTCTTTTATTGAAACTGCAACTTTTATTCTATATAATAATCTCAATTTATTCCATATTTTAGTCGAGGTAAACTGATGTTCGAAAAAATCAATTCAGTTTTAGATGTCATTGATGGCTTTGTGTGGGGATTACCGCTCATCATCCTCATTCTTGCGACAGGAGTATTCCTGACAATCAGACTTAAGGGCGTTCAGTTTGCCCAACTGAAGTTTGCATTAAAGTCAGTCTTTCACAAGAGCGATGATGTCGCAGACGGGGAACTTTCTAGCTTTAAGGCTCTTTGTACGGCACTTTCCGCAACGGTCGGAACTGGAAACATCGTTGGCGTTGCAACAGCCATTGCCCTAGGTGGTCCTGGGGCTCTGTTCTGGATGTGGTTGGCTGCACTTCTTGGAATGGCAACAAAATATGCAGAATGCCTGCTTGCCATCCACTACCGCGAAGAAAAGCCAGACGGACACATTTTGGGAGGTCCATTCTACACATGCGAAAAAGGTGTTGGAGCATTGTATCCCACACTGGGAAAACTGCTTGCCGTACTTTTCGCCATTTTCGGCACGATGGTCGGCCTGTTTGGAATCGGTACATTCAGTCAGGTAAACTCAATAACAAATGGAATTCAAACATTTGCACAAACCGCAGCAGGTGCAACAGCCCTCACCATGATAGAAATTCCTAAAATCGGAAGCTATTCGATGGTTGTCATCATTTCTTCCTTCATTCTTGCAATTCTGGTAGCTCTGGTTGTTATCGGAGGTCTCAAACGCATTTCAAGCGTAGCAAGCGTCATTGTTCCATTCATGGCAGTCATCTATGGCGTGTTTGCAATCATGGCTCTCATGTGCAACATCTCATACCTGCTTGCTGCATTTGAAACAATATTCCAAGGAGCGTTCGGATTCAAGGCAGCTGCAGGAGGAGCACTCGGTGCAATGATGATTGCCATGCAGAAAGGCATTGCTCGCGGTATCTTTTCAAATGAAGCTGGTCTTGGTTCTGCACCGATTGCAGCATCTGCCGCAAAAGTAGACCATGCAGTGCAGCAGGGAATCATTTCAATGACGGGTACATTCTTTGACACCATCGTCATCTGTTCAATGACAGGCCTTACCATTGTCATCGGCCTTTTAATCAAACCGGAAATTGCCGAATTGACAGGTTTCGACATGACAAATGCTGCATTCCAGACATTGCTTCCACGCATTCCACCGGTAATCATTTCATTTGCCCTCATGGTCTGCCTGGTTCTTTTTGCATTTACAACCATACTCGGATGGGACTACTATTCAGAACGCTGCATAGAATATCTGTCAAAAGGAAAAATGTTGCCAGTAAAAGTATACCGATACCTTTACATCATTGCAGTATTTATCGGTCCATACATGACAGTTTCTGCCGTATGGACGATTGCAGACATTGTAAACGGACTCATGGCAATTCCTAACATCATTTCACTGCTGATTCTGTCTGGCGTAGTAGTAAAACTCACGACAGACTACTTCTCAGGAAGGAGAATGTATACCATCGGTTACGACTTTGCAAACAAACCAATAAAAGCAGAGCAATAGAGCTGCACTACAAACCTATAGGTTTTGAGTCATAAAACCTATAGATTTCGTGTCGTAAAACCTTAGGGTTTTGCGTCGTAAAACCTATAGGTTTCGTGTCGTAAAACCTATAGGTTTCGTGTCGTAAAACCGGTAGGTTTCGTGTCGTAAAACCGGTAGGTTTTGTGTCGTAAAACCTTAGGGATTTCAAACAGACTTGATTTGTGCTATAATGTACCCATTATGGGAAGATTTTCTATTACAGATGCAAACAACGACGTTTCCAGAGAAGCCGTTTCGCGGGAACGGAAAATCATCAGGACAAGCATTATTGGCATTGCAACCAACATATTTCTAGCTGCTTTCAAGGCCTTTATCGGCTTGCTTTCGCATTCAATCGCCATTGTGCTTGATGCAGTGAACAACCTGTCCGATGCAGCGTCCTCGATCGTCACCATCGTGGGCACAAAGCTTGCAGGCAAGGCACCCGACAAAAAGCACCCCTTTGGCTACGGCAGAATCGAATACCTGACTGCAATGGTCATTTCCGTCATCGTGTTATACGCAGGAATCACCTCGTTTACTGAATCCATAAAGAAAATCATGCACCCGGATGTTCCAGAATACAGCAGTGCATCCCTTGTCATCATAGGTGCAGGTGTCATAATCAAACTGCTTTTGGGGCAATTCGTCAAAAAAGTCGGAAAGGAAACAGCCTCTGACTCTTTGGTCAATTCTGGCGAGGATGCCACCCTCGATGCAGTCATTTCTGCCTCAACACTGATTGCAGCGTTCATATATATATGGAAGCACATATCGCTTGAAGCATGGCTTGGTGCAATAATCTCACTGTTTATCATCAAGGCAGGAATCGAAATGCTGCAGGAAACAATCTCCAAGGTTTTGGGGGAACGTGCAGATGCAACGCTGGCAACTGCAATAAAGGAAACAGTTCTTTCCTTTCAAGACGTAAGCGGTGCCTATGACTTAGTGCTGAACAATTATGGTCCCGATACATTCAATGGTTCAATCCATATTGAAATACCAGATACATATTCTGCCGGCGAACTGGATGAGCTTATCAGAAGCATTACAAAAGAAGTATACAAAAAACACAATGTCATATTGACTGCCGTTGGCGTCTATTCTGTAAACACCAGCAATGACAAGAGTGCAAAAATGAGGGATGCCATTTACAAATGTGCCCTTGAACACGAACATGTATTGCAGGTTCATGGATTCTATGTAAACGAACAGACCCGAACTATTCGCTGCGATTTAGTCATCAGTTTTGATGCCCAGAATAGGGCTCAGGTGCATGACGATGTATGCAGACAAATTCAGGACATGTATCCAGAGTATCATCTGGAAATTGCCACGGATTTTGATTTTACGGAATAATTTATTTTTTGCTCCCCCTTCCATCGAAAAGCAGTTTGGAATCAGTGTATTCCAAACTGCTTTTTTTGTAAAAATTTGAAAAAAAATGATTGACAGGAAAACAGTTCAGTGTATCATGTAACTAGTTACATGAAAGCAGTTTCATAACTAAGGAGGCTTACTAGATGAACACGGCAAAGACAAGCACCATATACGATGTTGCTCGCCTCGCTGGTGTCAGTTCTGCAACAGTTTCCCGAGTTTTGAATGAACCCGACAAAGTTGGTGAAGACAAGCGGAACAAAGTTCTGAATGCCATCAAGGAACTGAACTTTATTCCAAAAGCAGATGCTGTCGCAAACGCCCGAAAGTCTTACCGCAAAATCGGTGTCATTGCGCCATTTTTTACGCAGCCTTCATTCATGGAACGCTTAAGGGGCATAGCAAGAATCCTTGCTCCTGAACACTACGAACTTGTCATCTATTCCATAGATTCAACAGATGACTTGAATAACTATGTCAGCGCCATGGTAACAACCATGCGAGTTGACGGATTGATTTTCCTGTGCGTTCATTTGGAACGACCAGTACTGAACCTTCTGCACGATGCAAAGTTTCCAGTCTGTTTTGTAGAAAGCGATTTGGACAATTTTGACTGTGTAAACATCCATAACCTGCGGGGGGGACAAAAGGCTGCAGAATACCTGTACCAGCAGGGATGCCGCCGTCCGGGATTTCTCGGAGAACAGTCAAAGCTTTCCTATGCCGTTACGGCAACGGAAGACCGTTTTCGAGGATTCAAGTTTTATTTTGCAAATCAGGGAATCATCATTCCTCCAGAGCATGTATGGATTGGAGAATTCACAGACCAACAGCTGGACAAAGGAATTATGAGTTTTCTGAAAGCAAAGACGCTTCCAGACTGCGTTTTTTGTTCGAGCGACTTGATAGCCGCCCGTTTTGTGCACCTTGCTAGGGAAGCAGGCTTACAGGTTCCAAAAGACATAAAGGTCTTAGGATTTGATAATGTAGATATTTCTGGATATATCGGACTGAGTACCGTTAACCAGAATCTGGATATGTCAGGAAAAGCCGCGGCAGAACTTATTCTGGCTCGCATGAAAGAGCCAGAAAGACCTGTCGTAAACATGAATGTTCCACTTGACATTATAGAACGAGAAACAACCAAATAACATGGTTTTGTAAATTGTCCGTACATAAAGCAGGAGGTTTCGGATGAAAAAATGTACAGTTGTAAAGGCAATGGCAGCAGTATCAGCAGTGACATTCGCCGCACTTTCAATGGGTTGCAGCAAGAACAATGATGCAACATCCACAGCAGGCGCTTCAAATGCAGGAAAAGCAGAAGACAAGACAATCCGCATTGAAGGCTCTTTCCGTGGAGAAGAAGAGGCTCGCTTCCAGGAAATCGTAAAGATTTTCAATGAAAAGACAGGCTACAATGTAGTTTACACAGGAAGCCCTGATTTTGAAGTTCAGATTCAGGTTGAAACACAGGCTGGAACCCCACCAGACATTGCAGCCCTTCCTCAGCCAGGAACAATGAAGCGTTTTGCAGAAGCAGGATACCTTAAGCCACTTTCAGCTGATGTAGTTGGTGCAATCGATGCAAACTATGCTTCCGTATGGAAGGATCTCGGTTCATACAAAGGACAGGTATATGGCGTATTCCATCGCGTAAACGCAAAGAGCTTTGTCTGGTACAACAAAAAGGAATGGGCAAAGAGAGGATACACAATTCCTACAACATGGGATGAACTCCGCAAACTCGAAGACAAGATGGTTGCAGATGGAATTGCTCCATGGTCAGTTGGATTTGAATCAGCAGCTGCTACAGGTTGGCCAGGAACAGACTGGCTCGAAGACATGATGCTCCGCACAGCAGGTCCTGATGTATACGACAAGTGGGTTAATCATGAAATAGCATTCAATGACCCTGCTGTTGTAAAAGCACTGGAGTACTGTGGAGAAATCTTCTTGAACAAAAAGTATACCCTTGGCGGTCCAAATAACATTATTGCACAGAACTATGGCGACAGCGTAAAGCCTTTGTTCACGAATCCTCCAACAGCAATGATGAACCGTCAGGGTAACTTTATCACAGGTTTCATGCAGGATGAAATTCAGGCAAACCTTGAAGAAAATGTAGGTGTATTTGCACTTCCTGGCGTTGACCCACAGTGGGGAACTCCAGTTCTTGGAGGAGGAGACCAGTTCGTTGCATTCACAGACAAAGACGGTGTAAAGCAGTTCCTGACATTCCTGACAACATGGGAAGCATGTGCTCCATGGGCACGCATTGGTGGTGCTTTGTTCCCACACAAAACACAGAACTTCAACGATTACGGCAACAGCCTCGAAAGGGACATTGCTAAGATTCTTGTAAACGCTACTGTATTCCGTTTCGATGGTTCAGACTTGATGCCAACAGAAGTAGGCTCAGGTTCATTCTGGACAGGAATGGTAAACTACGTAAGTGGTGCAGAAAGCGCAGAACAGTGCTTGAAAACAATAGATGAAACATGGCCACGCTAATCCTAGCATAGAAAGGTCATCAACGTAATGTAGCAATTAAGGCTGAAGGGATTTCCTTCAGCCTTTTACAACAAGGAGGATGTATGTCTGAGACAAAAGCTCTGAAACAAACGCTCTCAGCCCCCGATTTAGCAAAGACAGCAGGAGTAGTTGCAATTACAGTTCTCGTTGCCATCGGAGGTTTTCTTTTACTGCGGAACGACAGTTTTCCACAGATTCTAACAACTATTATTGCCATAGCATGGGGTGTAAGCAGTGTAGCCCTCATTTTTTATTCGCTCAATCTTCTGGCTCAGGCATTTCCTACAAAAACATATAACAAAATAGTGCCATACATTTTCGTAGGACCTGCAGTCTTAATTCTTGCATGGTATCTTCTTATTCCTACGGTTCGTTCTTTAGTATTCAGCTTCATGAACAGGGATTCTACAAAGTTTGTCGGATTTGAAAACTACAAATATTTGTTTACTGACCGCTCCATGCTCATTTCCATCCGCAACACACTTATCTGGTTGGTATGCGGAACAGCATTCAGCGTAATCCTAGGACTCATCGCAGCAATTCTTGCAGATCGAAGCTACATAGAAAAGGTCGGAAAGACATTCATCTTTTTGCCAATGTCAATTTCATTGGTAGGTGCCGGCGTCATCTTCAAGTTCATGTATTCAGCAAAGTTTGGTGGCGCAGAGCAGACAGGATTGCTGAACGCCATTATCGTTTCCTGTGGCGGAGAACCGCAAAACTGGCTTCAGAACGCACCATGGAACAATCTGTTCCTGATTGCAATTTTCGTATGGCTTCAGACAGGATTCGCACTGGTCGTTCTGTCAGCAGCATTAAAGGCAGTTCCAGACGACATGATTGAGGCAGCTCGCATTGACGGCGCAGGAGAATTCCGCATATTGATGCAGGTCATCATTCCTAACATCAGAGGTTCAATCATAAGCGTCAGCACGACAATTCTTTTGGCAGCACTCAAGTGCTTTGATATTGTTTACTCAATGACAAACGGCATGTTTGGTACAGAAGTTTTGGCTTCACAGCAGTATAAACAGATGTTTACATTCCAGAACTACGGACGTGGTTCAGCCATTGCCATCTTGATTTTGATTGGCGTTAGTCCTGTAGTTTATTACAACCTCAAAGAATTCCGCAACAGGGAGGCATTCAAATGAAAGAAGTAGATAATCGAAAGAAAACACCTGCCAGAACTATCATTACAGTCGTTCTTGTCCTCGTTTGCATCATGTGGACAGTTCCAACACTCGGCATTTTCATTACGTCATTCAGGAATGCTGATGCCGTCAACACAAATGGTTGGTGGAAAGCATTTTCAGACTTAAAGAGTTTTACACTTGACAACTACAACCAAGTTCTTTTTGGTCAAAGATACAATGTAGGAAATGCAACTGGCACACAAGCCGTTCGCGGCACGACAATGCTCAGTGCATTCCTTACATCAATTACAGTAACCCTTCCTGCCGTCATCATACCAATTTTCATTGCGGCAGCTGCAGCCTATGGATTTGCATGGCTCGACTTTAAGGGAAGGAACATCATGTTTGGCATGGTCGTTGCTCTTTTGGTTGTTCCTCTGCAGATTTCCCTCATACCTATTTTGCGTGACTATCAGAAGATCCACTTGAACGGTACATACCTTGGCATCTGGCTGGCACATGCAGGCTTTGGACTTCCGCTTGCAACGTACATGATGTACAACTACATTTCGACACTGCCACGTTCCATCCTTGAATCTGCATTCATGGACGGAGCAAGTCACTTTACGACATTCGTTCGCCTGATTCTGCCATTAAGCGTGCCAGCCATCGCATCGTTTGCA
>JAFVDR010000008.1 GCA_017476165.1 Treponema sp.
GAGCCCTTCCTTTTTGGTACTGAACATTACGCACAAGAGAACTGGCAGGATACAAAGAAAGGAACGAATCACAGTCCCTGACCGCGGAATCATAGTCGCCGTTGTACATTTCGCTCATTATGAGCATGAACAGTACTTCCGCACCTGCATCTTTATTTTCTGACAGAGCTCGACGCAAAAAGATAGTAGAACTGACCCAGTCTTTGTTGCGGTACGATTCCAATCCATTCACAAGGGGATTGTCAGACTTTTCAAGCAAACGCTCCTCTGCCTGAACAGTTTTCCTTTCACTGTCAGGAGTCGTGGCATTTTCAGAACGTGCATCCTCCGATGTAGGTTCACTACTCGGCGTAATGGGAATTCCCAGCGAATACCAAGGGAAACTTTGAGAATATGCAAGTACTCTCGTACAAACAAGACTTACTATCAAGATAACTCTTTTAACATCCTTCACCACTGCAACCTTCCTTCAAAAAAGGCAGAACCAGAGACAACAATGTCAGTTCCTGCATCCAAAACAACAGGCAATGTATCGGCATTGACACCGCCATCAACCGAAATGAGATATGAATAACCACGTTCTTGCTGCAAGGCAGCAAGTTGCTTTACTTTATTTACCGTATAGGGAATCAATTTTTGACCGCCCCAACCAGGATTGACAGTCATTACAAGCACAATGTCAACAAAAGGAAGCATGTACTCAAGGGCAGAGACAGGGGTTGCTGGACAGACGGCAATGCCAGCTTTTTTACCGCGCTCATGAATCATCTGTATGCAACGATCCGCATGAGCCGTTGCCTCTGCATGAAACGTAACATAATCTGCACCAGCATCTATAAATGAAGGAATGCTCAATTCAGGATGTTCTATCATAAGGTGAACATCAAAAGGAAGCTTTGTACACGAACGAACTGATGCAACAACCGGCTGACCATATGAAACAGGAGGCACAAAATGCCCGTCCATTACATCCACATGAACAAGGGAACCTCCATTTTTTTCTATTTTTTCTAAGGCCGATTTCAAATTAGAAAAATCAGCAGACAACAGCGACGGAGAAAGCAATGCATTTTTCTTCATATTGTTATAATAATTTAAAACTACCCGCCTGTAAAGAGTTTCTTTAAACCGTCTAACTCCGTATGAACTTCTTGTCAGCATCGGGGATGCTACCATCAGAAACAAATCGTTCAACAGTCATACGCAAGTCATATTTTTCACGCAAGTCAGCAATAACGCGCATCATGTCAGAGGCATGATGTTCGTCTATGGCAGCCTGACTTTCCCACTGGTCAATCAGCAACACGGTTTCTCCGTCCGAAAAAAGGGGTTCAAAATATTCATAACGAAGGTTTCCTTTTTCTGCACGAATTTTTGCAACGGTACCACTTTCCATCATTTTCTTTGCAAACGCACGGGCAGAACCATTTTTGCCCACATAGCGAATATTGACTGTAATGCTCACGGTGACATCTCCTTCCTTTAACATGGGAATGAACAGCAGATTCTCAAAGTATATCAGAAGAAGAAAAAATTGCACAATAAAATGCTTAAAAATCCGAGTTTTTCGGTCAAGTTATCTTTGTCTCCAATTTTCAGGAGCAGATTTTCACAGTGCAAACACTTGAGTTCAATACTTACACCACTGAACGTGTACACTGTCAATACAAAAGTTCAGTATAGGAAAATTGAACAACGGCATCGTTGCATCCGGATTGAAAGGAAAAAAAATAAAGAAAAATTCATTTTTTTTCAAAAAACGAGTTGACACAAAATTCAATTTGCTGTAAAGTCTTTTATGTCGATTACATGGTGCCTGTAGTTCAGTGGTAGAATCCCAGATTGTGGATCTGGTTGTCGTGGGTTCGAAACCCACCAGGCACCCAGCAAGAACTACAGCAAACGGGAGCTAATGAATTGCGTTCGTAGCTCAACTGGATAGAGCAACGGACTTCGAATCCGTAGGTTGCACGTTCGAGCCGTGTCGGACGCATTTTCTTATTCGGGCGATTAGCTCAGCTGGTAGAGCAACAGACTCTTAATCTGTGGGTCGGGAGTTCGATCCTCCCATCGCTCATAGCGGATATTGAAAACACTCCGTTTAGCCTGTCAGGCACTTGCAGAATGCGAGGGTGGTGAAATTGGCAGACACGCCAGACTTAGGATCTGGTGCCCTAGGCGTGAGGGTTCAAGTCCCTTCCCTCGCATATTCCTTTCCAATAAAATCAAAATCCAGCAAAACACTTCTAGAAAACCACTCATTAATCCAAAACGATGACATTGTTTACATTATTGATATTTAAAGATTGTTCCCGTCTTTAGCAACGAATTTTCCAGCGGGCCCGCAATGACATAATGTTGTTAATCGGCATTCCTGCTCTTGATTATGCGGCATGATTTTGCTAACTTAAAAAAAGAGGTGAGCTATGAAAAAGAATTTAGGAAAGACTGTATTTTTTCCCATGCCTGTATTGATAGTAGGCACTTATGATCAGAACGGAGTTGCAAACGCAATGAACGCTGCTTGGGGTGGCCGCTACGATGCGGACAAGGTTGTGATTGCTCTTTCCAAGCACAAGACCACGGAAAATTTTGAAAAGACCGGCGCTTTTACGGTTGCTTTTGCCACAAAGCAGACTGTCGTAGAATCCGACTACTTTGGAATTGCATCCGGCAGGGATGAAGATAAAATTGCAAAGGCTGGCTTTCATGCAGTAAAGTCCCAGTTTGTTAATGCCCCTGTCTTTGAAGAATACCCGCTTACACTGGAGTGTAAGGTTGTCTCTTGGAAAGACGAAGTTCTTGTGGGCGAAGTTGTGAACGTTAGCGTAGACGATGCCTACCTTGACGAAAACGGAAAGCTGGATGCCCAAAGATGCCAGTTCATTTCCTACGACGAGACAAACGGTTCTTACCGCGTGCTTGGGGATGTTGTTGGCAAAGCCTTTAAGGACGGAAACAAGCTAAAAGGGTAATTGCACTTTATCTTATAGGGCGGAGTCTTATGACAAAGTCTTAGGACGAAGTCCTGCTTGCTCTACCATAATAAATCTTGGCTTACTCGACC
>JAFVDR010000063.1 GCA_017476165.1 Treponema sp.
AAATAAGAATGCATTCATGGAGTTTTTAAAATGATTAGGCAAGCTGTAATAATGGCAGGAGGACTTGGTTCTCGATTTGGTGACAGAACGCAAGAGATGCCAAAAGGATTTATTGAAATTGATGGAATGCCAATGGTTGAGCGTTCCATAAAAAAACTTATTGCTGCAGGCATAGAAAAAATTGTAATTGGAACGGGACACTGCAATGAATGGTATGATAATCTTGCAAAGCAGTATCCATGCATAGTGACAGTAAAAAATGAAGATTTTAAAAACACAAGCAGCATGGGCACCCTTGCAGTTTGTGCACCATTTATTACTGACGATTGCTATATTCTTGAAAGCGACTTATTATATGACGCTGTGGGTCTTTTTGTACTTGAAAACGATACTCGCAAAAATGTCATACTTGCCAGCGGTGCAACACAAAGCGAGGATGAAGTATACCTTGCCACAGACGACAGTTCAATTCTGACAAAAGTAAGCAAAAATAAATCTGATGTTACAGAAGTTGCAGGAGAATTAGTCGGAATCAGCAAGATTTCATATGAGCTTTTGCAGCAGATGGTGCAGTTTTACAACAGTCATCCAGATGCAAAAAAAATTGACTATGAAAAAGTATTGGAACAGCTTGCAAGTAAAGATACTCCCATTTACGTCAGGAAGATTGAGCATTATGTATGGACGGAAATAGATGATGAAGCCATGCTCAAAAGAGCCGTAACACAGATTTATCCTCATATTCAGGAAAACGAATCCTTAAGAAACGTAAAGCGCGAAGTTTTATTAAATCCAGGACCGTCAACAACTTCTGACAGCGTAAAATATGCCCAAGTAATTGCAGACATTTGTCCCCGCGAATTGGAATTTGGAAACCTAATGGAAGATGTTGCAACCGAATTAACGAGTTTCGTTGCAGATCCTAAAGATTATGTTACAGTTATGTTCGGATGCTCTGGAACGGGTGCAGATGAGGCAATGGTTTCATCCTGCTTGCCACCGAATGGAAAACTCCTTGTAGTGGACAACGGCTCATATGGAGCACGGCTTGCTAAAATTGCAGCCGTATACAAAGAAGACTTTGAGGTATTCAAAAGTTCTACATACGAGCCCATTGATATCGCAGCATTGGAAAAAGAATTTAAAACAGGAAAATATACGACTTTTGCCATTGTATATCACGAAACGACAACAGGATTACTCAATCCGCTTGAAACTATTTGTCCTCTTGCAAAAAAATATGGCCTTACAACAATTGTTGACGCTGTCAGTGCATACGGTGGCATGCCGATGGATTTGGAAAAGCTTGGCATAGATTTCATGACGTGTACATCAAACAAGCATATCGGAGGTATGGCAGGCATAGGATTTGTAATCTGCAAAAAACAGGAACTTTTGAAACAGAAAGATTGGCCCATGAGAAATTATTATCTGAACCTTTATGACCAGTACGAATACTTTCTGAAAACAAAGCAAACTCGTTTCACGCCTCCCGTTCAGACGCTCTATGCCCTTAAGCAGGCTATCATAGAAACAAAACAGGAAACCATCGAAAAACGCTTTGAACGATTTACCGAATGCTGGAACATTCTCGTTTCTGCGTTGAAGGACATTGGCTTAAAAATGCTTGTAAAAGAAGAATATCAAAGTCATTTTATTACAGCAATTTTGAATCCCGAGACTCCAAAATATAATTTCGAAGATTTACATGACTATGCAAGAAATTTTGGATTTACCATTTATCCAGGCAAACTCGGAAATATAAATACATTCAGAATTGCAAACATGGGTGATATTGTTCCAGAGGAAATGAAGCGTTTCTGTACAATCTTAAAAGAATACATGCACAGTATCGGGGTATGCTGACACTATGAAACCTATTCTTATAAACGGCAATTTTTTATGCAGAAACCTAACAGGGGTTGAACGCTTTGCATGGGAAATATGTGAAAGATTAGACAAACTTATAACAGATGAAAAATCTGTAAGCATTTTAATTCCTGCAAATGCAAAGAAATTGCCAGTTTATAAGAATATAAAAATGATTCGCAGTAATAAAAGCATAAAACGTTTTCCTCTGTGGGATATGGGAGTATTTGCAAATGAATGCAATAAGGGAAACTTCTTAGCCTTAAATTTTGGAAATACTGCTCCCTATGGGAAAAATTGTGGCATAGCTTTTATCCACGATATATATGCTCAAGATTGTCCAGAAGACTTTTCTTCATTTAGGGACAAACTGGTGAAATTGTATTGTTGCTTCCAGTATTCCAATATATGCAAAAATGCAAAAAAAATCATTACAGTATCTAACTTTAGTAAAAGCAGAATCCAATCAGTCTATAAAGTATCTGATGAAAGAATTTCTATAATTGGAAACGGCTGGGAGCATTTTACCTCATTACCATCAGATGAAACTATTTTTCAACAATTTCCAGTCCTCAAAAGACATAATTATTATTTTACTTTAGGTTCCTTGAGTAAGCGGAAAAATCTTGCTTGGATAGCAAAGTATGCCCTTGAACATCCTCTAGATACTTTTGCCATAAGTGGAAAAGCTATCAACGGAGTTGTTCCGAATAATCTTCAGGATTTAAAAAAACTACAAAATGTAATATTATTAGGTTACATATCAGATTCACAAGTAAAGGCTTTGATGTTGAATTGTAAAGCTTTTGTTTTTCCTTCATATTATGAGGGATTCGGAATTCCACCTCTAGAAGCCTTATCAGTAGGAGCCAAAATTATAATTTCCAACTCAACAAGTCTGCCAGAAATATATAAAGACACAGCGCATTATTTTAATGCTGATGATACGAATGTTGATTTTGAATCATTATTAAAACAAAACGTGGAATCACCGGAAAAAGTTTTAAATACATATTCTTACAGCAATTCTGCGTCACTTCTATTCGAAATGTTAAAAACATTATAATGTTGGAGGAGCTATGATTATTACACAAACGCCATTCAGAATGTCCTTCTTTGGAGGGGGAACAGACTTTTCTGGCTTTTACAATGAACATGGAGGAGCCGTCATATCCACAACTTTTGACAAATACTGTTACGTTACAGTGAGACACCTCCCAAAATTTTTTGAATATAAAACTCACCTCACCTATTCAAAAACAGAACAGGTAAATGATTATGAAGAGATACAACATCCAGCCATACGAAATGCAATGAAATGGTTGGACATGCATGAGATCAGACTTACTTATGAAAGCGATCTTCCTGCTCGTTCAGGACTTGGAACAAGCTCTTCATTTGCAGTTGGAATGCTCGAAGCTTTCTATGCGTTAAAAGGCAAATATGCAGACAAAAGAAAACTTGCAGACGATGCAATTTACCTGGAGCGAACATTGTGCAACGAAGCAGGAGGAATACAAGACCAGATTGCTGCTAGCTTTGGGGGGTTCAATAGAATCAACTTTTCACGAGAGGGGTACACGGTAACACCAGTAATCATTTCTCCTGACAGAAAGAAACAATTGAATGACAATCTTCTCCTCTTCTTTACAGGTTTTTCACGCTTTTCTTCTGACATTCAAAAGACAACTGAAAAGTCCATGAAAGATAAAACTGCACAACTCATTGAAATGCATCATCTTGTAGACGATGCTGAAAAAATTTTAACGGATGCATCCATTTCTATTGATGAATTCGGAAAACTTCTTGATTATACATGGAAACTCAAGCGAGGAATTTCTTCAGGCATAAGTACAAATGCTATTGACGAGCAATACGAAAAGGCCATACATGCAGGTGCACTCGGAGGTAAATTGCTTGGAGCAGGAGGAGGCGGATTTCTTTTATTCTATGTGCCGAAAGGAAAACAGCAGGCCGTAAAAGATGCATTGAAAGGACAATTACATGTTCCATTCCGCTTTGAAAACAACGGGACAAAGATCATTTTCTACGAACCAGAAATCTACAATGCATAGCAATGCAGCAGGAATAAAAAACAGGGAGCATACGATGGATCACATAAAAGACTTGATAGAACGATATCCGACACTTTCATCATGCGAAACAGATATAAGAGCAGCATACACTATACTTGAAAAAAGCTTTGCGGAAGGGGGAAAACTTCTCATTGCAGGAAATGGAGGAAGCGCAGCTGATAGCGATCATATATCAGGAGAACTCCTCAAAAGTTTTGTACTCAAAAGAACTCCAGAACAGGCTTTTTTAAAAAAACTTGCAGAAATTGATAGTGAGACAGGAGTTTATCTTGCAGATAAATTGCAAGGATCACTCCCAGCCATCCCTCTCACAACTCATACAGCATTGATGACGGCAAGCCTTAATGATGTAGACGGGAATGTTCTGTTTGCACAGCAAGTCATGGGATACGGAAAACAAGAAGATGTCTTTCTTGGAATTTCAACAAGCGGAAATTCAAAGGACGTCATATATGCCATGGTTGTCGCAAAGGCAAAAGGTCTAAAAACAATAGCTCTCACGGGAAAAGATGGCGGAAAACTGAAACACATAGCAGATGCAAGCATTGTTGTTCCTCAAACAGAAACATATAAAATACAGGAACTCCATCTGCCTGTTTATCATGCCCTGTGCCTTCAAATTGAGGAGAGATTTTTCAAATGAATGCAAATGAAATGAAAGTCATCATTATGGCGGGGGGAAAAGGAACAAGGATAGCAAGTATTGCAAATGACATTCCTAAGCCAATGATTCGTATTTGTGGAAAACCCATTTTACAGCATCAAATAGAATGTCTGAAAAAAAATAACCTTACAGATATTACTATATGCATAGGCCATCTAGGGCACTTTATCAGAGACTATTTCAAAGATGGAAGTTCCTTTGGGGTACACATATCGTATTTCGAAGAACACGAACCTCTCGGAACAGCAGGATGTTTATACAAAATGAACGGACTACCCGAGGATTTTATTCTCTTATGTGGAGATACCATTTTTGACATTGATTTTGAACGGTTCATTCTTTTTCACAAGGGACATGATGCAGATGCAACCCTTATATCGCATCCAAACAGTCATCCATATGACAGTTCCCTTTTAGTGACGGAAATGCTCCCTCCACAAACGACAGGCGGTATTCCCGTTCATACTCACAAAGTAATTCAATGGCTAAACAAAGAAGATGACAGGCTCTGGTACAAAAACAGGGTCAATGCAGGAATCGAAATAATCACATCGCGATTGTTGCAAAAAGCAAAAGACCATATAACCAAAGATAAAGTCGATTTAGACAGAGACATACTAAAACCCCATGTTTCAGACGGAAACATATTTGCATATGATACTCCTGAATACATAAAGGATATGGGAACTCCTGACAGATATCATGCAGTTGAAGAAGACATAAAAAAGGGGCTTGTTCAACAAAGGAATCTGAGCAACCGACAGAAAGCAGTCTTTATTGAC
>JAFVDR010000064.1 GCA_017476165.1 Treponema sp.
AAGTTCTTTTCAAAACTGCGATTAGTCACAGTGTCACGAATAAGCTTTGCAAAACTTAGAGTTCCTTCATAGCCGAAAACAGTGTATTCATCTGCAACAAAAACAGCTGCATATCCCTGCTTTATTGCCCATACTGTTGTACCTGGGTGTCGGCTAAAGTAAACATCAGGTTTATATCTATTCAAAATATTCAAAACTTCATAGTTCTGTTGGTCTGCAACTGCAACTTTCATGTCTCTCGGAGATGTTTTAAGCAAGTATTCAAGAGCAGGAGGAACTTCTCCATTGTCATATTTGTAATCGTAGTGCCATGCAGGGGCATAATCCACTTTCATGCCAAACTCTTGCAAAACACGTGCAATTTCATACGTAAAACCGGGACCCATTCCAATAACAGCCCTTAACCCATGCAGGGACTTTGTTACTTCCTCAATCTTTGGAATGTAAATTTCGCGCTGTTTTTTTATATACGCTTCTACCTGCTCCTGTCTGCCAATTGCATCTCCAATTCCCCTAAGCCATGTTTCAAAACCCGTTACTCCAGAATGGTTTATGGTACGGACATAGGGGACACCGTACGTTTCTTCGAGAGCATTTCCCAAATATGTTCCCAACGTGCCGCAAATGCACACTGTAGCAAGAGATTCACTCAAATGAGACAGCTCTTCAATCGTTGCATTGCAATACAGGAACTGAGGTTCTGCATCAAAGACTTCGTTAAATATCTTTGTAATCTGAGGCCGTGCACTCTCGTAAAAATTCTTTATGTTGATAACTCTTCTTTTTTCCTTTGGCGGTTTTACAATTCCTTGCAATACTGCATGATCAGAAATGTCAAAACCACTCGCCCAAATGCGGCTTTTAAAGCCTTCGCAATGAACAGGTATAACAGGAACAGGCAGTTCATCATTAATCTCATCGGCAAGTCCATCGACATCTTCTCCAATGACACCAGACACGCAGGATGTTGAAATGAAAATTGCATCGGGCTTATATGTATTATATGTATGTTCAACTATCTTGCGGAGATCATTCATGGCACCAAAAACAGTGTCCTTTTCATTCAAATCAGTACAAACAAATACGGAGTTTGTCGTTTTGTTGATGCGCGCTGCTATCTGCCCAAACTTAACATTGTCATTGCTTGCCATTGCCGTACATCCGGCGGGAGCATGATAGACAACCGCAACATTTCTGATTGCTGCAAGGGCATTCAATGCACATCCTGAAAGACATGAACTTGACTGACTAAAACATCGCTCTCTGTTTTTAAGGGAACCACATTCAGAACGATAGACAAGTGTTTCAAGGTCACCCGTAAATCCTGTGATGGAACCAAGTCGATTTTCACGTACGGCAAGATTTGCATTTTTAAAGTTGTATGGCATAGTTTTCCTCCTAAAGTTTGAGTTTGCTCATTGCAGCAGAGAAAATCTGTTCAAGCAAATGCAGACCGCCAGAATATCCTGCTATGTGAGCATTAATGACAAGCTTTTCAAGCATAGGGTAGCTAACATTTACATAATGAGCTCCCAGTTCAACTGCAAGCTTTTTTTCCCAGTTTGAACCGATAATAAGAGGTGTTCCTGCAAAATCAGTCTTCTTTATCTGCTCATGTATATCATGACCATCTGTTGTAAACTGAACTTCTGCCTGAATTCCATAATTCAAATTCGATATTTCGTTTGCAATCTGCGTTCTGAATTTTTCAGGAGCATCATCCGTAATAAATACTTTTTCAGGAAACAGTCCCATATCGTTCACCAAAAATTTAGTAACAGCCATGGTATACTGACTGTCACTTACCACAGTAAAACGCTTACCCAAGATTCTTGTTTCCAAAAGCGTATCTGCGAAACGCTCAATGTAATAATAAAATTCAGCTTCCTTTTCAGAAATGATTTTTTCAACGGCTTCTTTATCAATACCTGTAAATTCCTGAACCGCCCTCAAGAATTTTGTTGTTTCAGAAGCACCAACAGGAAGAATCTTATAATGCAAGAGAGGTATCTTGAATTTCTTCTCAAGATATTCTGCACTTTCCACCCCAACCCACGGAGAAATCAAGATAGTAAATTCTGCACGGGCAGCTTTTTTTATGTTTTCAATTCCACGCCCGAAACCAAAAATAGTGTTTGGTTTTAATCCAAGTGAAGTAATAAGGTTTTCAATTTCACGCAAATTCCCAAGCCAATAAGGGTCTTGCTGTGGTGGCCCTGCAAAAATATTGACCAATCCTTTTTCCGTTCCCGACTCACGGATTTCTTCACGGACATTTTCTCTATTTAAGAACTGTTCAAATATTGACTTTAAAATCCAGTCATGTCCAACATAGTTGTTTCCCTTGAAACCGGGCGTTTTTGCCCACACAACAGTTTTTTCTTCTTCTTCAAAATCCTCTGCAACTTCCTTAATGTCATCCCCAATGATTTCACCTGTGCAACCAGAGAGAACAACAAACATGTCAGCATCAATAACACGAAGTGCATTGTGAATTGTAGAACGAAGCTTGTCAGAACCACCAAACACAACTTCCTTTTCACTTATTGATGTACAGGGAAAAATGTTCGGGCTGTATCGTCCGCTCGTTCCATTGTTATCGTTCAACTTTGAAGCACATCCAGGTCCCGAGTGCAGAATCGGTATTGCTCTTGGAATGGATTGAACAGTCTGCATCGCTGCCAAAGCACACTTGTAGCGCGGTTGGTCTAATATTTTTGCCATAAAGTACCTCGATGTATGTTTGAATCTGTTTCAAAAATCGGTTACTTTTGAAACAGAATTGCAAGAAGCTCCTTTCATTGAGTTTCTTGAGATGAATTTTGACCAGCTTCAAAAGGCCACCTAGTTTTTTAAAGCTGCCTTGTCAGATTTTTCTCGCTTTTATTTTCTTGCGAAACTCGTTGATTTTTTGAATTGCCTCATGTATAGGAAGAACAATATCGTAGGCAGTAATATTAAAACGGGCAAGAGAACGAATCGCATGCGGTCCGATTTTTGCAACAAGTACATAGTCCACATCTTTTAGTGAAGCAGCAACCATATCTAATGGAGAAACTGTTTCCTGCACATTTCCGAACGATCCGCAAGATGCACTATCCTTACCAACACTACAACTACTACCAGAACATCCTGCATCAACAGATCGTTCCTCTATATCATCAAAACAACCACTTTCTTCGTCAACTTCAAAAATCAAAAAGCTCTGTGCATGACCGAAATGAGTATCAACAGTCTTTCCATCGCTTGTAGCGACAGCAACCTTGTATTTATCCCCCATACAGCCACCTTAAATGGAATAATTTCCCTCCAGCTCCATCATACCGTTTTCAATAAGAATTTCTTCAAGACGTTCCTGTGTAATCGGAGTAGGAATGGTAAACTTGGTATTTTCATCAATAGCCTGGGCTAAATTTCGATACACCTGAGCCTGAGAACTTTCAGGAGCATACTCAATTACTGTCTTTTTTCTGATTTCAGCCTGCTGAACAATATTGTTTCGTGGAACAAAATAAATAAGTTGCGTATTCAGTTCCTTAGTAAAGGCACGAAGCAAATCAAGTTCACGATCAACATTCCTGCTGTTACAGATGATTCCCCCAAGTCGGACATCGCCACGTTCTGCGTAGCGTGAAATACCTTTACAAATATTATTTGCAGCATACAAAGCCATCATTTCACCAGATGCAACAATGTATATTTCCTGAGCCTTGCCTTCACGAATCGGCATCGCAAAACCACCACACACAACATCACCCAAAACATCGTAAAAAACATAATCCAAATCTTCTGTGTATGCGTTCAGATTTTCAAGCATGCTGATTGAAGTAATAATGCCACGTCCAGCACATCCGACACCAGGCTCTGGACCACCGGATTCTACGCAACGAACCCCTTTGAACCCAATCTTCTGCAAGTCATCAAGCTGAATCTCAGTCTTGTTATCGCGAATTGTATCAAGAACCGTTTTCTGATGAAGTCCCCCCAAAAGAAGACGGGTTGAATCAGCTTTTGGATCACAACCAACAACAAGAACTTTTTTACCAAGCTCGAGCAATCCTGCCGTCAAATTCTGTGTGGTCGTTGATTTTCCTATTCCACCCTTTCCATAAATTGCTATCTGCCTAAGTTTTTTTGCCATCTTTAACTCCTACATTAAACTCAGTTTATATTTTTACATATCATCCATGAGAAAAGTTTTCGCGTACATTTATTTTCTTTGAAAATAATGAGTATACCAATTTCGAAACCTCCGTTTTTCCCGGGATACCAATTGCATCTGCACGACATCTATTACAGTGCAAAAAGAGTTCTATGTACTTTCCTGCACTTCTGTACGCTTCCTCTAGCTCCATACAATCAGGAGC